>NZ_CBCHRQ010000038.1:0-11840 GCF_965064355.1 Aquiluna sp. | reverse complement strand
AGCTCAACCGCCGCGATTGCGGTAGCGGCATTCTGCGCCTGGTGGAAACCAATAATTGGCATCCAAACCTGTGGGTAATCTGTCGCCAGTCCACGAACCGAGAACCGGGTTCCAAAACCATCGGCCAGCACATCGCCATATTCGAAGTCACGTCCCGAGAGCTTTAGGTTCGAGCTGCGACCTTCGAGAACCTCAATCACACCTGGATACTGCGGGCTGGAAACTACTAGGGACTTTTCTTTGATGATCCCGGCCTTCGTGGTCGCTATCTCCTCAACCGTGTCACCTAAGGATTTTTGATGGTCCAGATCAATTGCCGTGAAGACCGCGACATCGGCGTCTGCAACGTTTGTCGCATCCCACTCGCCTCCCATGCCTACCTCAAGAACCAAGACATCGACCGGTGCATCCGAGAAGAGCTGAAACGCCAGGGCTGTGAAGGCCTCAAAGAAGGTGAGAGGCTGGTGACCCTCAGATATCAGCTGCTGATCTACCAAATCCATGAGAAGTTTGTTCTCGCGGTAGGTGTCAACCAGAATTTCATCGCTAACCGGGTCACCATCAAGCGCAATTCGCTCATTGAAATTCACCAGGTGCGGGCTGGTCAGCCTGCCGGTTCGAAGTCCATGCTCTCGCAAAATGCGCTCAATGATTCGAGAGGTAGAGGTCTTGCCGTTGGTTCCTGTGATGTGGATGATTCCGTAATTCTTTTGCGGGTCACCCATCAGGCCAACAAGTCGCGCGGTTGGTTCAAGCCTTGGGCGAATATGCTGCTCTGGTTGCCTGGCATAAAGCTCGGCAAGAATCTGATCGAGTTCGTGTCGTTCGGTCACTTCTTCGATAGCTCAATCTCGATCAAGCCTGCATCCCCGATCGAAAGCTCTCCTGAAACATCGGCAGTTAGAACCTCGAATTCAGTAGCGAGAGTCTCGCTCGCGATGAATTCAGCGTGAGTCATCAATGCTTCTAGTGAGCCGGCATCGACACGAAGAGTCAATGAGATTCGATCTGAAACATCTAGCCCAGCATCCTTACGAGCCTGCTGAATGTGGCGAATCGCATCACGCGCTGCGCCTTCAGCCTCGAGCTCAGGAGTTAGGACTGTGTTCAACAAAACGAATCCGGTAGAGGTGATTCCAACAGCCTGATTTACATCAGCCTGGTTAGCCACCATGGTGATCTCAAATTCACCCTCGAACAGCTCAGTGCCATCGACCACAACAAGATCGCCAAGCTGAGACCAGTTACCTGCCTTTGCCTCGCGAATAATGCGCTGCACTTCCCCGCCAACACGAGGTCCAAGAGTTCTCGCATTCACACTTAATGACTTTAGAAGCCCAAACTGACTGGCAACCTCATCGGATGCCTGAACCACCGAGACCTGCTTCACGTTTAGTTCTTCGGCAATCAAATCCGAGTAAGCGCTAAGACTTTGGGCATTCGGCGCGGCAATTGTTAGGTCACTCAAGGGCAAGCGAACTCGCAAGCCGGCCGACTTTCTAAGTGCCTGGGCAACCGAGGCTGCCTCGCGGATGGCGTCCATGTCCTGAACCAGTTGCTCATCAGCTGGGAATTCGCTAGCTGCAGGCCAGCTCTCCAGGTGAACAGATCGACCATTGGTCAGACCTCGCCACATCTCTTCGGCGGTTAGGGGCAAAAGCGGTGCAACGACCCTCAACACCGCCTCTAGAACGGTGTAGATAGTGTCGAAGGCAGCTTTGTCACCCTCCCAGAATCGGTCTCTGGAGCGGCGGACATACCAGTTTGTAAGAACCTCAGCGAAATCTCTAACCTTGGCGGATGCCTGGTAGCTGTCAAAGACATCCAGATCGCTCTGAACATCCTCAATCAGTTTTCTGGTCTTAGCCATGATGTAGCGATCTAGCAGCTGAGAAGAAGAAGTCGATGGAGAGGCCTCGTAGTTTGCGGCGTTGGCATAGAGCGCAAAGAAGTAATAGGTGTTCCACAGTGGCAGCAGCGCCTGACGGACTCCCTCGCGGATTCCCTGCTCGGTAACCGAGAGGTTGCCACCGCGAAGAATCGGGCTAGACATCAAGAACCAGCGCATGGCATCTGAGCCGTCACGGTTAAACACTTCATTCACATCTGGATAGTTGCGCAGGCTCTTGGACATCTTCTGGCCGTCATTACCAAGCACAATGCCGTGGCTGATGGCGTTTTTGAAAGCCGGGCGATCAAACAGTGCGGTAGCCAAAACGTGCAGGGTGTAGAACCAGCCTCTGGTTTGACCTACGTACTCCACGATGAAATCACCTGGGAAGTGTGAGTCAAACCAATCTTGATTCTCAAATGGGTAGTGCACCTGAGCGAATGGCATCGAACCTGATTCGAACCAGCAGTCCAATACCTCAGGAACACGGCGCATCATGGATTTGCCAGTTGGGTCATCTGGGTTTGGTCGAACTAGCTCGTCAATTACCGGACGGTGGAAGTCGGATGGGCGGACACCAAAGTCAGCCTCAAGTTCTTCCATCGATCCGTAAACATCTACCCGCGGGTAGTTAGGGTCGTCTGATTTCCAAACTGGAATCGGTGCTCCCCAGAAGCGGTTTCGAGAAATCGCCCAGTCGCGGACATTCTCCAGCCACTTGCCAAAGCTGCCATTCTTGGTGTGCTCGGGAACCCAGTTGATCTCTTGGTTTAGTTCCAACATGCGATCGCGCAGCTTGGTGGTCTCAACAAACCAGGAAGAAACAGCCTTATAGATCAGCGGGTTCTTGCAGCGGTAGCAGTGCGGGTAGCTGTGCTCGTAGGAGGCCTGACGCAGCAATCTACCCATGGTCTTCAGGTCCTGGGTGATTGGCTTGTTGGCGTCAAAGACGTGCTGTCCCTCGTAGGGAGCAATTACCGAGTTGAACTGTCCGCGCTCGTTGATAGAAACATAGGTTGGGATGCCTGCGGCCTGGCAAACGTTTTGGTCATCCTCACCGTAAGCCGGTGCCTGGTGGACAATTCCGGTGCCATCGGTATCGGCAACATAATCCGCAATCAACACCTGCCAGGCGTTGGAGACATCAAATAGCTCTGGACTGGCATAGAAGTCGAAGATGCGCTCATACTTCAAACCATTTAGCTCGGTGCCGAGGTAGGTCTTGGTAATTGCAGCCTTGACCTCATCCGCGCTCTCGTAGCCAAGTTCCTTGGCATAGCCGCCGATCAAAGAGGTCGCCATTAGATAGCTCGCAGATCCATCCTTTGATGGTGCAACGCCGTATTCAATCTTCGGTCCAACCGCTAAAGCGAAGTTGGTAGGCAAAGTCCAAGGAGTTGTGGTCCAGGCCACCAGGTTTACGCCATCGAGCTCGTGACCTGGGCTTGTGATTGGGAAGGTGACGCTTACCGATTGGTCTTGACGGTTCTTGTAGACCTCATCGTCCATTCGAAGTTCGTGGTTGGACAGCGGAGTTTCACATCTCCAGCAGTAAGCCAAAACCTTGAAGCCCTCGTAAACAAGGCCCTTTTTGTAAAGCTCTTTGAATGCCCAGAGCACACTCTCGGTGTAGTTGGTGTCCAAAGTCTTGTAGTCGTTATCAAAGTCCACCCAGCGAGCTTGGCGGGTGACATAGGTGCGCCAGTCCTCGGTGTACTTCAAAACCGAGGTCTTGCAGAACTCGTTGAACTTGGCAACGCCAAACTTCTCAATCTCAGGCCTACCCGAAATGCCCAGTAGGCGCTCAGCCTCAACCTCGGCAGGAAGTCCGTGAGTGTCCCAACCAAAGCGACGCTCAACGCGATTACCGCGCATGGTCTGGTAGCGAGGGATTAGATCTTTGGTGTAACCGGTGAGTAGGTGACCATAGTGCGGCAGGCCGTTAGCAAATGGAGGTCCGTCATAAAAGACAAACTCGGGAGCTTCTGAAGCCTCCCGATTATCAATTGAAGCCTGAAAAGTGTCGTCCTTAGCCCAGTATGCCAAGACCTCCTCTTCGACCTTAGGGAACGAAGGAGAGGCGAGCGGACCGTCGGTTCGGTCTGAGTGCTTTGGATACATCACGGCTTTCGAAGAAGTTCTAGAACTTAACAATGTTAATCTAGAGCCCTGCAAACTCGGAGACGAAATAAGTGAACGCTTCAAAACCAGAACCACTAAGACCGGCCAACATTCCGGAAAAAGCCACTGTTGACGGGCTAGAAGCCAAGTGGGTGCCTAGCTGGGAGCAAAACCAAACCTTCGCGTTTAATGCAGCCGCGCCAAAAGAAAATGTCTTTTCGGTCGACACTCCCCCGCCAACTGCCTCCGGATCGCTGCACGTTGGTCACGTTTTTAGCTACACCCACACCGATGTAATTGCCCGATACCAGCGCATGCTCGGAAAAGATGTCTTCTACCCAATGGGTTGGGATGACAACGGTTTACCAACCGAACGCCGCGTCCAGAACTACTACGGCGTGCGTTGCGACCCGACTTTGCCCTACCAGGAGAGCTTCACTCCCCCTTACGAGGGTGGCGACAACAAAAGCTCCAAGGCTGCAGACCAATTGCCAATTTCACGCAGAAACTTCATCGAGCTTTGCGAGACGTTGACCGAAGAGGACGAGAAGGCGTTTGAAAACCTCTGGCGCGATCTTGGCATCTCAGTGGACTGGGCTCAGACCTACCGCACCATTTCAAAAGAAGCCCAGGAGGTTTCTCAAGCAGCTTTCCTAAATAACCTCGCCCGCGGTGAGGCCTACCAGGCCATGGCACCAACCCTCTGGGATGTCACCTTCCGCACCGCGGTTGCCCAGGCGGAGCTTGAAGACCGTGAGATGCCAGGTGCGTACCACCGCATTGGGTTTGATGGCCCAGACGGCAAGATCTTCATCGAAACCACTCGCCCAGAGCTAATTCCGGCCTGTGTTGCTTTGGTTGCTCACCCAGATGATGAGCGTTACCAGCCATTCTTTGGTAAAACCGCAAAGACCCCGTTGTTTGGTGTCGAAGTTCCGATCCTTGCTCACCGTCTAGCTCAGAAGGATAAGGGTTCTGGCATTGCCATGATTTGTACCTTTGGTGACGTCACCGACGTGATCTGGTGGCGTGAGCTAAACCTTCCTAACCGCGCCATGCTTGGGTTTGATGGCCGAATCCTGTCAGAGGCCCCAGAAGTAATCGCCCAGAGTAAGGGCGCTGCACTATTTGATGAGATTGCAGGAAAGACAGTCTTCAGCGCCAAGGAGATCTTGGTTGAAGCACTAAAGGCATCCGGCGACATGATTGGCGAGGCAAAGCCAATCTCACACCCGGTCAAGTTCTTCGAAAAGGGCGATAAGCCACTAGAAATTGTTTCAACCCGCCAGTGGTACATCACCAACGGTGGCAAGGACAAAGATCTTTCTCAGCAGTTGATCTCCAAGGGTCGCGATCTGGAATTTCACCCGAGCTTTATGCGGGTTCGCCTGGAGGACTGGATCAATGGTCTAAACGGCGACTGGCTGATTTCTCGCCAAAGATTCTTTGGTGTTCCGATTCCGGTTTGGTACAAGCTTGACCAGGATGCAAACCCGATCTTCGATGAGCGCATTGTTCCCTCGTTGGAGCAGCTGCCAATCGATCCAAGCTCCGATGTCCCAGCTGGATTCAGTGAAGACCAGCGCGGAAAGCCAAATGGTTTTGTTGGCGAGCTGGACATCATGGACACCTGGGCAACCTCGTCGCTGACCCCACAGCTTGCCGGTGGTTGGCTTTCAAAGCCAGAGCAATTTGCCAAGGTGTTCCCATTTGACCTTCGCCCACAAGGCCAGGACATCATTAGAACCTGGCTGTTCTCCACCCTGCTTAGAAGCGAACTCGAACACGGCGTTTTGCCATGGAAGAACGCGGCAATCTCGGGCTGGATCCTCGACCCAGACCGCAAGAAGATGTCAAAGTCCAAGGGCAACGTGGTTGTGCCAAACGAGCTTTTGGAGAATCACGGTTCCGATGCGGTTCGCTACTGGGCGGCCAGTGCAAGATTGGGCACCGATGCCGCCTTTGACGAAGGTCAAATGAAGATTGGTCGCAGGCTAGCTAATAAGTTACTCAACGCCGGTCGTTTCGCACTTAGCTTCGAACTTCCAAGCGGTGTCACCGAGGTCACAGAGCCCATTGATCAGGCAATGCTGGCAGCTCTTCGAGACGTCATTGAGAGCGCCACCAAGGCTTTTGACGGCTATGACCACACCAAGGCGCTTGAGACCACCGAAACCTTCTTCTGGACCTTCACAGACGATTACCTGGAATTGGTAAAAGAGCGTGCCTACGGCAACTCGGGTCAGTCAGCTCAAGAAATCGGCTCTGCCGTTATTGCGCTTCGCGAAGCCCTGGCAATTTTGGTGAGACTGTTTGCGCCATTCATTCCATTCGCTGCCGAGGAAGTCTGGAGCTGGTGGCAACAAGGCTCAGTTCACCTCAGCCCTTGGCCACAGATCGACGAGATCAAGTTCCAAGACCCTATGTTGATGAAGGTTGCCAGCGAGGCATTGGTTCAGATTCGCAAATCAAAATCCGAAGCCAAGCTTTCGATGAAGGCTGAGATCAAAACCGCGACCCTCACTGGCTCTCAGGATCTGTCTCTGATTGCCGAGGATCTCAAGTCGGTTGGAAAAATCACAGACCTGAAGTTGCTAATTGGCAACGAATTAGCACTTTCCGACTTGGAGTTCGCTTCAGAGGAATAGCATTTTGGGATGACTAATCCCTTGATGCAACCTTCCCAGCTAGAGAACGAACTTCCTGATTTCGCAAACCTTCGCGATGAGCACTATCTACCGGCCTTTGAACACGCGGTTAGTGAGCACAACAAAGAGATAGCTGCCATTTTGGCGCAATCCGAAGTCAGTTTTGAGAACACCCTCGTGGCAATGGAGCGCTCTGGCGATCTACTAACCACCATGCTGATGGTGTTCTACAACAAGTCATCGAGCGACACTAACGAGACCATGCAGGCGCTTGAGGCCGAGATTGGTCCGCGTCTTGCAGCCCACATGGACAGCATTCGACTAAACCCAGCGCTTTACTCACGCATCAATCACTTGGTGGAGAACCGAGACTCAATTGGACTCGACCGTGAGAGCGATCGCCTGCTGAGCAAGTACCTGGAGGACTTCCAGTTCGCTGGCGCTGGCCTCAGCGAAGATTCGCGCAAGCGCGTGGCTCAGATCAACGAGCGCCTAAGTGCTCTAGAGGCAGAATTCGACAAGAGGCTTTTGGCCGACACCAATGACCTTGCAGTTGAGCTAGGAGACTCCTCGCGACTTGGAGGTCTAACTAACGACGAGATCGAGAGCCTTGCTCAGGCAGCCTCAGAGCGCGGCAAGACCGGTTTTGTCATTCCACTGTTGAACTACTCAGGTCACCCGCTAATTGCCTCCCTAGAGGACCGCACACTGCGCCAAGAGCTTATGGAGCGCACCCTGTCGCGCGGATCTCGGGGAAACGCAAATGACACCAGCAGCGTTATTAAGGAGCTGCTGGATCTAAGACGCGAAAAGGCCGCCCTATTTGGTTTTGCTAACTATGCGCAATATGTTTTGACCCAGCAAACCGCCAAGAGCCCAGATCGCGTCCACGAGGTGCTTCGCAAGATCGCACCGGTCGCCAAGCGCAATGCTGAGGCTGAGGGCCGGGTCTTGGCTGAGCTTATGCAGCGTGAAGTCGGTGCTTCGGACCTGCGTTCTTGGGACTGGGACCGCTACACCGAACAGCAGCGCAAGGAAAAGTACTCGATCGACACCTCAGTGCTAAAGCCTTACTTTGAGCTAAACCGAGTCTTAGAGGACGGCGTTTTCTATGCGGCTGGTCAGCTCTACGGTCTCAAGTTCACCAGACGCAAAGACCTAGTTGCCTACCACCCTGATGCGAATGTTTACCAGGTTGACTTTGAAGATGGCTCACGCTGTGGGCTGTATATCTTTGACCCATACGCCCGTCCTTCAAAGCGCGGTGGCGCATGGATGAACAACCTGGTTGACCAGTCACATCTATTGGGCAAGCGCCCGGTTGTGGTGAACAACATGAACATTCCAAAGCCTGCTGCTGGTAACCCGTCGCTTATGACCCTGGATGAGGTGAACACGCTCTTCCATGAGTTTGGTCACACCCTGCACGGGTTGCTATCGGATGTTTACTACCCGAGATTCTCCGGAACCAATGTGGAGCGGGACTTCGTCGAGTTCCCATCTCAGGTAAACGAGATGTGGATGCTTTGGCCAGAGGTATTGCAGAATTACGCAATTCATCACCAAACCGGTGAGAAGCTCTCGCTGGACTGGATCGACAAACTTCAGGCCACCGAAGCCTTCAACCAGGGCTTTGCGACCACACACTACCTACAGGCAGCAATTCTTGACCTCGCGATGCACGAAGCCAGCGAAACCCCAGCGGATATCTCTGCTTTTGAAGCTGCAGCTATCAAGGACTATGGCTTGGACTATGAGGCTGTCCCAACCAGGTATCGCCCGAACTACTTCGCCCATATCTTCGCCGGAGGCTACTCAGCTGGTTACTACGGTTACATCTGGTCCGAGGTTTTGGATGCCGAGAGCGTCAACTGGTATAAGTCGCAAGGTGGTCTAAGCCGCGAGAACGGTAGAAAGTTTGCCGCGTCACTGCTATCCCGCGGAGGTGCTACCGACTCGATGGAGCTTGTTAGAGAGCTACTAGGTCGCGACCCAGAGATTACGCCGCTACTTAAGCGTCGTGGGTTGCTCTAAAGCTTTTCTCTTTCCCACAAGCCAGATAATCACGCCGGCTAGTAGCGCCCAGAAGGCTCCACCAATACCCGAAATGGTGACGCCAGCTGCACCTATAACAAAGGTGACAACACCGGCAAGCCTGGTCGCATCATCCGAAACCGCTCCCCGAATGGCGCTAGCAAAAGTATTGATTAGCGCGATACCGGCGAGGGAAAGAAGTAGTTCCCGAGGCACGGCCAAAACAAAGGCAGCAAAAGGCGCTGCAAATAGCGCAAACAAAATGTAAATCACACCACCCCAGCTCGAAGCTATCCACCTTCGGGCAGGGTCCTTGGCAGCATTCTCATCGGCATTTAGTGCAGCGGTAATCGCAGCCAAATTCAAGCCAAAGCCGCCGAAGAAGCCGGTTAGAGCGGAAGCTGAGCCAGTAGCGGCAAAGACTTTACCGGCGGGAACCTGGTAGCCAAGTGAGGACATAATGGCAAGCCCCGGTAGGTTTTGGCTCGCCATCGTAATCAAATAAAGCGGGATACCGATCGCGATGATGGCTGCGATTTCGAACTGCGGAATAACCACCGTAAGTTCAGGCCAGAAGCTTCCAAACTGGGCATCGCTTGCCTCTGGAGAAGACCCAATCAGGAAAAATCCAAGCCCAATGGCAATTGGAGAGGCCCAAAGCGGTAGGAAGCGGTTCACGATGAACCACACCACTACAACCGGCATGATCAATGCCGGGAAGTCAACAGCTGAGTGGACGGTCGCAACCACGAACGGGAAGATGACACCGGCCAGCATCGCTGCAGAAATTTGCGGTGGGATTTTTCTAACTAACGCCCCAAGAGCTGGCCAAAGGCCAGTTACCAACACCAAAAGACTCGCCACCATAAAGGCACCGACCGCTAGCTCGAACTTCAGCCCAAGTCCAGCGCTGGCCGCCAAAAACGCGGCACCGGGAGTGCTCCAAACCACGCTGATCGGCATCTTTAGCCAAACGCTAAGCGCTATCGACATAACTCCGTAGCCGACCAGCATCACAGCCAGTGCGGTGGTTATCTGAGAGTTTGAGGCACCCATTGCCGCAAGCCCTGCGATTGCAATGGCAAAAGTTGCGATCGAGCCGGTAATCGAAGCAACTGTTCCCGCTATAAATGGCGCCAGTCGCTGAGATTGAAGTTTGATTTTTCTACCTAGGCAGTCTTGTCTTTGAGGCGCTGAGGTAGCTGCTCAACCTTCGGCATGCTCTTGTTGGCGACAATTTCCTCAGTGATTACAACCAAACCATTTTCGGTTGAACCAGGCAGCTCGAACATGATTGGTCCCAGCACCTCTTCCAAAATTGCCCTGAGACCTCTTGCGCCAGTCTCGCGTGAAACAGCCAGGTCAGCAATCTTCTCAATGGCTGCTGGCTCGAACTCCAGCTCAAAGCCATCGATTTCAAACATGCGCTGGTACTGCTTGATTAGAGCATTCTTTGGTTCGGTCAAAATCGAAATCAAAGCAGCTCTATCTAGCTGCTCGACGGTTGCAATAACTGGCAGGCGGCCAATGAACTCTGGAATCAGTCCGAACTTGCGAAGATCCTCGGGCTGCACCTGCTTGAAAACATCCTGATCATCGTTCTTTTCCTTGAGCGGAGAGCCAAAGCCGATTCCCTTTTTGCCAGTGCGCTCCCCAACGATGGTCTCAAGGCCTGCGAAGGCACCGGCAACGATGAATAGCACGTTTGTGGTGTCGATCTGAATGAATTCCTGCTGCGGGTGCTTGCGACCGCCCTGGGGTGGAACAGACGCGATTGTGCCCTCAAGAATCTTTAGTAGCGCCTGCTGGACACCCTCACCTGAGACGTCCCTGGTGATAGAAGGGTTTTCTGCCTTACGGGAAATCTTGTCGATCTCATCGATGTAGATGATTCCAGTCTCAGCCTTTTTAGGGTCATAATCCGCTGCCTGCAAAAGCTTCAGCAGGATGTTCTCGACATCCTCACCCACGTAACCCGCCTCGGTTAGTGCTGTGGCGTCAGCAACAGCGAATGGAACATTTAAGCGCTTTGCAAGGGTCTGAGCCAGGTAGGTCTTACCGCAGCCAGTTGGCCCCATTAGCAAAATGTTTGACTTAGCAATTTCGATATCATCGTGGCTCTTACCGCCGCGAGTCAGGGTCCCGGTGGCACGAATTCTCTTGTAGTGGTTATAAACCGCTACCGCCAACTGCTTTTTAGCATTGTCTTGGCCGATGACATACTCATCCAGGAAAGCCTTGATTTCACGCGGGTTTGGAAGATCCAGTGACTCAGTGGATTCCTTGGCTTGAGTGCCAAGTTCTTCCTCAACGATTTCATTGCAGAGCTCTACGCACTCATCGCAAATGTAAACCGATGCCGGACCGGCGATAAGCTTTCGCACCTGGCGTTGGCTTTTACCGCAGAAGGTGCACTTCAGCAGTTCGCTGGTCTCGCTCAATGTCATGGAAAAACCCTATATCGGGTTTGGGACTTTTTGCGGGAGGCTGGGCTAGTTTTTAGCCCTTGCGTGAGGTTAGGACCTGATCGATTAGACCGTATTCCAACGCTTCTTGAGCGGTAAGAATCTTGTCGCGATCGATGTCCTTGTTCACCTTGGCAATATCTTGACCGGTGTGCTTGGCCAAAGTCTCCTCGAGCCACTCACGCATACGCATGATCTCTCTCGCCTGAATCTCAATATCTGATGCCTGGCCAGAGCCACCGCCACCGGTAGCTGGCTGGTGGATCAGGACACGTGCGTTAGGAAGCGCTAGGCGCTTGCCCTCGGCGCCTGCCGCCAACAGAACAGCTGCTGCAGAGGCCGCCTGGCCTAGGCAAACGGTTTGAATCTGAGGCTTGATGTACTGCATGGTGTCGTAAATCGCGGTAAGCGCGGTGAATGATCCACCCGGAGAGTTGATGTACATGGTGATATCGCGATCTGGATCCTGGGATTCCAAAACCAAAAGCTGAGCCATGATGTCATCCGCCGATGCGTCATCAACCTGGACGCCTAGGAACACAATGCGGTCCTCAAACAACTTGGTGTAAGGGTTGTGGCGCTTAAACCCATAGGCGGTGCGCTCCTCGAACTCCGGGAGGATGTAGCGCGACTGAGGCATCGGAATGCGACCTGCGGCTGATTCTAGATAAGTCATCTTTA
>NZ_CBCHRQ010000037.1:0-12395 GCF_965064355.1 Aquiluna sp. | reverse complement strand
GAACCGCCCAGATAATGGCCTTGGCCATAATCAATAGCGGAGTCACCTTGATGCCCGCAAAATCAACCGAGTTCTTGAGGCGCTTTACGTATTCCATTGTCCTGGTGGCGTCAACGTCGACGAAGATGCTCACGTGAGGAGCGGTAAATGCGCTCTTCACCATGGCACTTGCGATTGCCTTGCGAACTCCCTTTACCGGAATGCGCTCTTCGCGCTCCGAAGGTGCCTGCGGGGTGGTGAGGTTCTTGAATACTGAAGCCTGGGATGCCGAGCCAATTACATCTTCGCGAGTGATCTCGCCGTGCACGCCGGTGCCAGTGACATTCGCTAGCTCAACGCCTAATTCCTTGGCAAGCTTGCGGATCGGTGGCTTTGCCATCACGCTATCGCTAGCTGCCATTGACCTGACCATTGAGACTGGAATCGCTGTGGTTACTGGCGAAACAGCTGCGATGGCCCTGCGGCGGCGGGACTTTGAATCCCCGGCATCGCCATAACCGACCAGGGTCGGAAGCTTGTACTCGGCACCGGTGTCGGATTCTTTCTCCACAGCTCCAGCAGGTGCATCAGGCTCGCTCAGGGTCGGGATTGGGCTTGAACCCACTACCCTGACGGCGATGATCGGGTTACCAACCTCAACCATCTCTCCCTCCTGGGCAAAAAGTTCGGTCACTTCACCGGCAAATGGGCAGGGAAGCTCAACGATTGACTTGGCGGTCTCAATCTCGCAGATGGTCTGGTTCACGCTTACTTGGTCGCCAACCGCAACCTTCCAGGAGACGATCTCGGCCTCAGTTAGACCTTCACCAACATCTGGCAGTGGGAACTTCGCGATGCTCATCATGCCTCCTAGTAAGCCAAAGACCTGTCGACGGCCTCCAGAATGCGGTCAGCATCTGGCAAATAGGCCTCTTCCAGCTTGGCTGGCGGATACGGGGTGTTAAAACCACCAACTCGCAATACCGGTGCCTCTAGCGAATAGAAGCAGTTCTCGGCAATGCGGGCAGCGATTTCGCTCGAAATGCTGACGTTGGTCGGAGCCTCATGAACCATCACTACTCGACCGGTCTTATTTGCAGAGGCAAAAAGGGTTGGGTAATCAATTGGCGAGAGCGATCTGAGGTCAATGACCTCGATGTTGATTCCCTCTTCGGCACCAAGCTCTGCTGCCTGCAGCGCGGTGGTGACCATCGGGCCATAGGCCAACAGCGTCACATCGGTGCCTTCGCGCATCAACCTTGCTGAGTGCAGCGGCATTGGCGGAATATCTAGGTTTACCGGGCCTTTTTGCCAGTAGCGGCGCTTTGGCTCAAAGATAATCACCGGGTCCGGGCTCTTGATTGCCTCTTGAATCATCCAGTAGGCATCGTTTGGGTTAGACGGGGTAACGATTCTGAGTCCCGGGGTGTGGGCAAAGTAAGCCTCTGGGCTTTCGGAGTGGTGCTCAACCGCTCCAATGCCACCGCCGTAGGGAATGCGAATTACGACCGGCATCTGCAAAAAGCCCTCTGAGCGCGATGTCAGCTTTGCCAGCTGAGTGGTGATCTGGTTGAAAGCTGGGAAAACAAAACCATCAAACTGAATCTCAGTCACCGGGCGATAGCCACGCATCGCCAAGCCAATCGCAGTTCCAACGATTCCAGACTCGGCAATTGGAGTGTTGAAGACTCTGGACTCGCCAAATTCCTTGTGTAGGCCTTCGGTGACGCGGAATACACCACCGAGCTGGGCGACGTCTTCTCCGAACATCAAGACCTTTGGGTCTTCCTGCATGGCTTTTTGCAAACCGGCATTTAGTGCCTTTGCAATCGCCATCTCCTTATAGCTACTCATGCGCACCCATGGATTCCTCATAGGCCTTGAGCCAGGCGCGCTGCTGAACGATGTCCGGGTGTGACTCTGAGTAAACAAAGTCAAAGATGTTCTCAAGTGGCGGGGTCGTGAGCGCAAAAGTCTGCTCGCGGATATCAGCCGCTAGCTCGTCTCCGGCCTGCTTTACGTCTTCAAAGAACGAGTCCTCGACTCCTTGGCGGCGCAGGAAGGTTTCAAAGCGCGCGATTGGATCGCGGGCCTTCCAGTATTCGACCTCGGACTCATCGCGGTACTTAGATGGGTCATCGCTGGTGGTGTGGGCACCAATTCGGTAGGTCAAAGCCTCGATCAGGTATGGACCGGCTCCTTCGCGGGCCTCGTCCATGTGGACCTTGGTGGCTGCGTAGCAAGCCAAAACATCGTTTCCATCTACTCGCATGCCCGGGACTCCGAAGCCAGAACCACGCATGCAGAGCGGGACCTTGGTTACCTGCTCAACTGGGGAAGAGATCGCCCACTGGTTGTTCTGCACGAAGAAAACAATTGGCGCCTCGTAAACAGCTGCAAACAATAGCGATTCTGAAACATCACCCTCGGCGGTTGCACCATCTCCGAAGTAGGAAATAACAGCTAGATCAGAATCCTTGTCACCGGTGCCAACTCGACCATCAAACTTCACGCCCATGGCATACCCAACCGCGTGCAATACCTGAGCGCCCAGCACGATCGAATACAGGTGATACCTGGTTTCCTCAGGGTTCCAACCACCGTGGTTCACACCGCGCATCATCTTGAGAATCGACATCAGCTCAACACCGTGCGTAATCGCTACACCGTGTTCGCGATAGGAAGGGAAAATGTGGTCGTTCGGTCCAACTGCGTAGCCAGAACCAATCTGAGCACCCTCTTGGCCAATCGCTGGAACCCAGAGTCCAAGCTGGCCCTGGCGCTGCAGTGCGATTGCTTCGATGTCAAAGCGACGGATGCGAGCCATGTCTCGATAAAAAGTTTTTAGCTGGTCTTCACCGAGCGAATCAATGATTTCCCCATACCTGGCGTACTGTGCCGGCACGCCGTAGGTGCCGTCCGGTGCAAGCAACTGCATCATCGGAGTGGAATTATCTGGGGTCACAGAACCTAATTTAGCCCGATACTGCGAGAATTGAACAATGTTGCGCTTTCTAATTAGCACCATTGTCAATGCTGTTGGTCTCTGGGCCGCCACCTTGGTGGTCCCACAAGTCAAACTCACCCCCTATGGCGGGGATGGGCTTTGGGAGACAATCGGGTCATTCGTGGTTATCGGAGCAATCTTTGGCTTGGTAAACGCCATCATCGCTCCGGTGATCAAGGTGTTGGCCTTCCCGCTTTACATCTTGACCTTTGGGTTGATTGCATTTGTGATTAATGGAGCCCTGCTTCTGATGGTGGCTTGGTTCTCAACTCTGCTCGGTGCAAATGTCTTCTCAATCGAAGGCTTCACCGCAGAAGGCCTGTCAATTGCATCTCTAGGCTGGGCGATTCTGGCAGCGATTGTGATGTCGATTGCAAGCTTCCTGACCCGCACGGTGCTAAGGGTTCTAAAGATCAAGTGATTTGAATACCCCCTTTGCCCTGTAAGTAGGGCAAAATGGGCTGGTGAGCAAACTTTCGGTTCAACCACTTTCTCCGCTTGATGGCCGCTACCGCAGCCAGGTCGGAGACCTCGGCAATTACCTAAGTGAGGCCGGCCTCAACCGTGCCAGAATCCAAGTCGAAATCGAATGGCTGATCTGGCTTGCCGAAAAGGACTTGCTGGGCACCAACTCCTCACTGAGCGCTGCTGAGAAAACCCAGCTGCGCGCGCTAGCCGAGAACTTCAGTGATGCCGATGTTGAGGCAATTGCCAAGATTGAGGCCACCACAAGACACGATGTCAAAGCAATCGAATACTTCATTCGCGATGCACTTGAGCGCATGGGACGACTAGACCTTGCAGAACTTGTCCACTTCGCTTGCACTTCGGAGGACATCAACAACCTCTCCTACGCACTAACCGTCAAAGAAGCCCTCAATAACGTCTGGCTTCCAAGAGCAATAAAGCTAGTGAGCAAGCTCGAGGGAATTGCCCAGGATCTCAGCGCCGTGCCTATGCTTTCCAGAACTCACGGTCAGCCAGCCACCCCAACCACCATGGGTAAAGAGATTGCGGTTTTTGTCTACCGACTGGCTCGACAGCTGAATCGCATTACCGACCAGCAGTACCTGGGCAAATTCTCCGGAGCAACCGGAACCTTCGCCGCCCACGTAGCAGCAGCGCCAAATGTGAACTGGCCAGCCGAGTCAAAAGCCTTTGTTGAGCACCTAGGTCTTATTTGGAACCCACTAACCACCCAGATCGAATCACACGACTGGCAGGCAGAGCTTTACTCGGCAGTGAGCCACTTCAACCGCATTTTGCACAACCTGTCAACGGATATCTGGACCTACATCTCGCTGAACTACTTCAAGCAGATTCCAATTGCTGGAGCAACCGGGTCATCAACCATGCC
Source organism: Aquiluna sp. (assembly GCF_965064355.1). NCBI lineage: Bacteria > Bacillati > Actinomycetota > Actinomycetes > Micrococcales > Microbacteriaceae > Aquiluna > Aquiluna sp. The sequence continues at coordinate 8,052 of NZ_CBCHRQ010000037.1, read as the reverse complement.
TCACAAGGTGAACCCGATTCGCTTTGAGAACGCCGAAGCCAACCTGGAATTGGCCAACGCAATCTTGGAATCGCTGGCTCAAACCCTCGTAACCTCAAGATTGCAACGCGATCTAACCGACTCAAGCGCTCAGCGCAACATTGGTGTTGGATTTGGTCACTCACTTTTGGCAATCGACAACCTAACCCGCGGCCTAGACGAACTAGCAATCAACGAGTCGGTGCTGTTGGCAGATCTTTTGGACAACTGGGAAGTTTTGGGCGAGGCGATTCAGACCGCAATCAGGGCCGATGTTGCCAGGGGGCTTTCTAAGATTTCTGACCCTTATGCGCTACTCAAGGAGCTAACCCGAGGCAAGCGCATTTCTGAAGCCGATTTATTGGTGTTTATTGACGGTTTGGACATTCCATCTGAGACCAAGGACCGCCTAAAAGCGCTAAAGCCAAATACCTACGTGGGTTTGGCTAGCGAGCTAACTGAATACCTGAAGTAATTAGCGCAGTTTTGGGCGATTTGGGTCCTGGTCGTCTGGCTTAAAGCTCAGATCCAGCGTGGCAACGATCACGATTACCACGATGAAGGTCACTAGTCCCCAAACAATGCCGGTCTCAACGAACCTCGTGCCGAAGTAGACCAGGATTCCGGTAAATAGCCCGGCCACGATGGACACGGTCATATAGGTTTTTAGGTTTGTAAAACGCTTCACCTCTAAAGCCTACTTGCCCTTAGGTGAGGCGGCGGCAATTCCCCAGTGCACACCATCCAGCGCAAGGTATGCACCAAAGAATCCAACTGCGCTAACGGCATCAAGCTCAACGCCAAGGAATAGGGCTCCCAGTACAAGAGCAAAGATTGAGCTCAGAAGGTGATCCCTTCCAGCCAGAGCCTTAAAGCCAAACCTGCGAGCCTGGTAAAGGCCAAACGCTCCCGAAATCAAACCCCAGGTGGCGGTGAGGGCCAAAAAGGCCTCTAGAAGGCCCTGCCCGGACTGGGCCGCAAGGAAGGCAAAGATTCCAATCAGGGTGGCAAGGGTGACCATTGGAAGTTCCTGCAGCGCACCCTCGGTCTTTCGGCCAAAGGCCAATGCCACAGAGCTAAGCCCAACAATCAAGCCATAGATGGCAAGAGTGTAGAGACCCACCTCGGGCGAGTGTGACTGGCTGAAGGTAATGAAGATTCCAGCGCCGAAACTTACGGCTGCTTTTATAGCTGGTTGGATTCGCACAGCCCTAGCTTGGCATATTCACGAAGCGGGAGTACTGACCGTGGAATGCGACCACAACGGTTCCAGTAGGTCCGTTTCGCTGCTTAGCCAAGATAAGGTCAGCTTCTCCGGCTCGAGGGTGATCCTTTTCGTAGATACCCTCGCGGTGCAAGAGCACTACGACGTCGGCATCCTGCTCCAAAGATCCAGACTCACGAAGGTGTGAAAGCTCGGGCTTTTTGTCTTTTGCCTGCTCCGCTTGACGGTTCAGCTGGCTAAGTGCAACTACCGGCAAACCAAGTTCCTTAGCCAAAAGCTTTAGAGCTCTTGAGAACTCAGAGACTTCCTGCTGACGAGACTCAACCTTTTTACCGCTAGACATCAGCTGGATGTAGTCGATAACGACGAGCTTTAGGTCAACCTGCTGAGCCAGACGGCGGCACTTTGCTCGAATCTCAACCAGGGACATGTTTGGGCTGTCATCGATGTACAGCGGAGCATCGTTGATTCGGCCTCGGACGGCCGCTAGGCGGGTCCAATCGGCATCGGTAACTGTTCCCTTGCGCATTGACTGCAGGTAGATAGAAGATTCAGCGCTCATCAAACGCATGGCGATTTCGGAACGACCCATTTCTAGGGAGAAGAAGATTGTGGCTTGGTTGTGCTTAACCGCTGCGTTTCTTGCAAGGTCAAGTGCAAAGGTCGACTTTCCCACCGCAGGTCTGGCAGCGACAATAATCAACTGCCCCTTGTGCAAACCATGGGTGTAGGCGTCAAGATCGGTAAATCCAGTTGCAACACCGGTAAGTTCACCGCCACGCTTTTGGGCACCCTCGATTTCATGAATAGCAGCCTCTAGAGAGTCGCTAAGTGGAACGTAGTCCTCTCTCGAAGACTGACTGGAAACCTTGTAAATCTCGGCCTGGGCTTGATTAACCAAGTCCTCAACCTCGCCCTGGCTTTCGTATCCCGCCTGAGCGATGCGAGTGCCGGCCTCAATTAGGCGGCGAAGAATTGCTTTGTCGGCCACGATTTTGGCGTAGTAGCCGGCGTTAGCAGCGGTTGGAACGTAGCCGGTTAGCGAGTGCAAGTAGTCTGCGCCGCCTGCTTTGACAAGGTTTCCCTGCTTATTCAGCTCATCCGTCACAGCGATTACGTCGGTTGGTTCGCCGCGACCAAACAGGTTCAGAACGGCGTTGAAGATTAGTTCGTGCTTCGGTGCATAGAAGTCGACGCCAGAAACGGCCTCAAAGACCTCGGCTACCGCCTCTTGGCTTAGCAACATGCCGCCGAGGGTGGATTGTTCAGCATCTAGGTTGTGCGGGGCTACCCTCGGATCGGCCGACGGGACCGGTGCCAACATAGACATATAAACCTCCAGATTTACCTAAGACTTGTATAGCTTGTGGCACCGACAATTAAGATTCAAACCACGCTGTGGATAACTGTGGATAACTCTGTGGAAACACGCCGAACATTACTGTGGAAAACTCGGTGTTGCCTGTGGATAACTGTTGATAACTTTTCTAAAGCCCTTTGTTTATAAGGGGTCAACCTGTGCACAAATTAAAGTGGAAAACTCTAAACCTCAACCTAAAGGTTGTGGATAACCATTGGAGTTTTCTGTAAAAAATGGAAACGGCCCGGGGTTACCCGGGCCGTTTTGTTAATCTTTTGGTTACTTTACGGCAACTACCTGTAGCTTCACATTTGCAACTAAGTCGCTAGTGACACGAACAGTGGCCTCGTACTCACCCACGGTGGAGATCTTCGAGGAGATCTCAACCTTGCGCTTGTCGATAGCACCAATGCCCAGAGCAACAACTGCATCTACGACATCGCTGGTCTTGACCGCACCGAAGATGCGACCGTTGGTGCCAGCCTTGACGTTGATGCGAATTGCCTTCTCTTCGAGCTTGGTCTTAATGGCCTTTGCCTCTTCAACAGAAGCAAACTCGCGAGCCTCGCGAGCAGCGCGGATCTGAGTGATCTGCTTCTCGCCGCCCTTGGTCCAAACAACTGCTAGGCCGTTTGGTAGTAGGAAGTTACGTGCGTAACCTGCCTTTACGTCTACAACATCGCCCGCGGAACCGAGTCCGGAGACCTCATTGGTCAAAATTAGCTTCGACATGGGGATTCTCCTTAGCGCCCAGCACCGGAGTATGGCAATAGTGCCATCTCGCGTGCATTCTTAATCGCCGTTGCGATCTTGCGCTGGTCCTGCACCGTTGCACCGGTGATACGACGAGCGCGGATCTTGCCGCGGTCGGATACGAACTTACGAAGGGTAGCGACGTCTTTGTAGTCGATAACCTCGATTTTGATGGTCTTGGCCGGGGCAAGTTTCGCGAACTTAGAGTTCATGCGAGCCTTGCGGCGGTCAGCTCCTTTTCCTGCCATTTTTTTCTCCTTGGAATTCTTTAGAACGGTGCTTCGTCAACTGCTGGGTCTGCTGGGTTGGCCCAAGCGTCGGCGCCAGATGCTGGAGCCTTGGTCTCGCCCCATGGGGATTCGACTGCTGGAGCGCCACCTTCGCGAGCGCGGCGAGTGATGGATGCGGTTGCATAGCGCAGAGATGGACCGATTTCATCGATCTCAAGCTCGAGCGATGCACGAGCCTCTCCCTGAGCGCTCTGGTAAGCAGAAGGTGCCTTTAGGCGACCGGTAACAACAACACGGGATCCCTTAGTTAGGGACTGTGCGATGTTTTCTGCTGCCTCGCGCCAAGCGGTGCAACGAACCCATACGGTTTCGCCGTCAACCCATTCGTTGGTTGAGCGGTTTAGGGTGCGGGGAGTTGAGCCAACGCGGACAGATACAACTGCCACGCCGCCCTGGGTGTAGCGAAGCTCCGGGTCATCGGCAAGATTGCCAACGATGGTAACGCTAACCTCGCCCGCCATTAGTTGCTCCTAGGACCCGATGGACGCTTGCCGCCTGGGCGACCGCCACGTGGAGCACGAGCTGGCTTGTCTTCCGGCACGAACTCAATTGGGTTGATGCTGAAAATCGCATCTTCTAGGCGCAGCACCTTGGTGCGAAGCACTGACTCAGAAATTCTTAGCAAGCGGTCAAATTCGCTGACTGCTGCTGGACTCGAGGTTACGTTGACAACAACGTAAATGCCCTCTGAGTTTTTCTGAATTTGGTATGTCATTCGACGACGACCCCAAATATCAACCTTGTCCACGGTGCCACCATTGCTGGTGATCGCCAATAGGAATTTGTCGATAGTTGCGGTTACTGTGCGGTCGTCTAGCTGAGGGTCCAAAATGACCATCACCTCGTAGTTATGCATAGTTCACCCACCTCCTTCGGTCTAGAGCGGCCATGGTCTTTCCATGGCAGGAGGGTATTTGCATGTTCGCTCGTTAGAGCAACCTGAGAAGCCTACCTTTGTTGCCACCAGGTAAGCAAGCGTTTTTTGGCTTCTTCCTGGCCGATTTCACCCTCGTCTAGGCGGATTTCCAAAAGGAACGAGTAGGCCTCGCCGACTTCGCGTCCGGGCTTTAGATTCAAAATCTCCATGATTTGCGCACCGTCAAGCTCGGGACGCATTGAATCAAGCTCTTCCTGTTCCGCCAAAACCGCAATTCGCTGCTCGAGGTCGTCGTAGGCGTGAGACAAGCGATCGGCCTTGCGCTGGTTTCTGGTTGTCACATCCGCGCGGGTAAGTGCGTGCAGCCTAAGTAAGTGCTGTTCGGAGTCCCTGACGTAGCGACGAACCGCGCTATCGCTCCACTGCTGGTCGGAATAGCCAAAGAATCTCAGGTGCAATTCGACCAACTTCGAAACTGCCTTGATGGTGTCATTGTCAAAGCGCAGCGCTGTCAAACGCTTCTTTGCAAGCTTTGCGCCCACTACATCGTGGTGGTGGAAGGAAACCGCTCCGCCGGTTTCAAGCTTTTTGGTCGCCGGCTTTCCGATATCGTGCAGTAGCGCTGCCAAACGAAGAACCAGGTCCTTGTTTAGGCCATAGTCCTTCTCGTAGTCGATTGCCTGCTGCACCACAGTCAAGGTGTGTTGGTAAACGTCCTTGTGGTGGTGGTGTTCGTCAAGTTCTAGGCGCAAAGCTGGTAATTCCGGCAGAACATACCCAGCGATCCCGCTGTCAACTAGGGCCTCAAGCCCGGGTCTTGGGTTATCGGATAGCAATAGCTTGGTTAGTTCGTCCCTGACTCGCTCCGCAGAGATGATCTCGATTCGCTCACTCATTTGAACCATGGCCTCAAAGGTTTCTGGCTCAATTTCAAATCCGAGTTGGGAGGTGAAGCGAGCGGCCCGCATCATGCGAAGTGGATCATCTGAGAAGGAGACCTCGGGCTTTGAAGGGGTGCGCAAAGTTGCTCCAAGAAGGTCTTTGAGGCCCTGATGGGGATCTACAAAAGTTCTAGAGGGAAGTCTGAGCGCCATCGCATTGACCGTGAAGTCTCGGCGGATCAGGTCATCTTCAAGGTTGTCACCAAAGGCCACGGTGGGTTTGCGGGATTCTGGGTCATAAGAGTCGGCTCGATAGGTCGTGATTTCAACCTGCTCGCCATCAACTTGGGCTGCGATGGTGCCAAACTCGCGGCCAATGTCCCAGGTCGCCGATGCAATTGGCTTTAGGAGCTTGAGAATCTGGTCAGGGTTGGCACTTGTGGTGAAGTCCAAATCTGGGGCGACCCTGCCCAAAATGGCGTCCCTAACCGGCCCACCAACCAGCGCTAACTCAAAGCCGGCGGCCTCAAATAGCACGCCAAGGCGATCCAGCAGCGGATTTTGAGTGTTCTGCTGGAGATTCTTTAGGGCCTCGGCAACGGGTTGCATCACAACTAGCTTGCCATAGCCTGCAAGTAGAGTTGGGGCATGAAAATCATCCGGCCCTTCACCGTTTCTGAGGTGTCTGCTGGCGGCCTGGTGATTTCGGAGTCAAGCCCTGGCTTGATAGCCCTAATTTCTCACCGCAATCGCGGTGGTGGCTTGGACTGGGTTATCCCAAAAGGCCACGTTGAACTGGGTGAAAACTATCTTCAGACCGCGGTTCGAGAGATTCGTGAAGAGACTGGAATCGAGTCCAAGGTCCTGGAGAAAATTGGCGAAATCAGCTACACCTTCAAAATCGGTCCAAAGCGAATCAAAAAGACCGTCCACCACTATCTACTGCAGCAAGTCGGCGGCCAACTAAACGCCCTAAATGACCCAACCGGCGAAGTTATTGACACGCAGTGGTTTGAAATTGGCAGACTTGAGGAAGTTTTAGCCCATGAGAATGAGCGCAAGATAGCCCAGCGAGCCTTGGAGATCCTGAATTGAAGCGGACCGTGACACTGTTGCTAGTGGCAATTGCCATGCTCTTTGGGCCGCTGGCACAAGCCAGCGATGTCTTCATCGTTCCCGGCAGCGAAATCAACCTGGTTGCGCGTGACGGCCGAATTCCAATCACGATCCAAAACGACGGCTCTGAGTCGGCAACCGTAATCGTTCACGGGGAGTCCTACTCTTTCCGACTTGAGGTTTTGAAGGGGAGCGAAATCACGATTCCTGCCGGCAGTAGCCAGCAGGCCGAAGTAGAAGTTCGCGCGGTAGCAAATGGCCCAGTGGAGCTTGAGATTTGGCTTGAGCAAAACGGGGTCGAGGTTGGCGAGCGTGAGCTAGTTCAAGTCAACGTGAATTACGACGTTGAGCTCTTTCTGCTGGTTAGCTTTGCCTTTGCGATGCTTGCCTTGATTCTGATCGGCAGCTATCGAACCGCGAGGAAACTTCGCCGGAGACGCAATGGCTGAGCAATCGGTCGCTAGAAGCTCGGTAATCATGGCGTCCGGCACCATCGTGTCGAGAATCTTGGGGTTTGTCAGGGCGGTTTTGATCGCAGCTGCAATTGGTGTCACCACCGATGCGGCTGACGCCTTTGGCGTCGCAAACCAGCTACCCAACAACGTTTACGCCATCATCGTCGGTGGTGTTTTGAATGCGGTTTTAGTTCCGCAGTTAGTTAGAGCTCGCAGCCAAGCCGATGGCGGTAAAGGCTATGTAGATCGCTTTGTGACCCTGGCAATAACGGTTTTCTTTATCGTGACGGTGGCCTTCACCATGGCCGCTCCACTATTGGTTCAGCTGTACACCTCTGGTTGGGATAAGGATCAGCTAGCGCTCGCTACTGCTTTTGCCTACTGGTGCCTGCCGCAGCTGTTCTTCTACGGTCTTTACTCAATCCTCGGTGAGGTACTGAATTCCAGAAGTGAGTTCGGGCCATTTATGTGGGCACCGGTTCTCAACAACGTGGTCTCAATCGCTGGCTTGGTTGCGTTCATCTTGATCTTTGGCTCTGACCCAGGCGGAGAGCGAGCCGTGAGCCTGTGGGGCGCTGATCAAGTTTCGCTGCTGGCCGGAAGTGCGACATTGGGTGTGGCCGCTCAAGCGCTGATTCTGTTTGCCAGCTGGAAGAAGATCGGGCTTTCACTAAACCTGAACTTCAAATTCCGCGGTTTTGGACTGCGTCCCGCTCTGAAAGCCGCCTCTTGGTCTCTTGCGATGGTCTTGGTTACCCAAATTGGTGGTTTGGTGCAGACCGCTGTTGCTTCAACGGCAGTCGCCGGTCGTAATGAAGGTTTGGCAGTGGCTTCGGTCGCAGCTGCCGCCATTGCCTGGTTGATCTTTATGCTCCCACACTCGGTGGTAACGGTCTCAATCGCCACCGCCTACTTCACCCGAATGTCTCAGCACGCAGCGAATGACAAATTGGACGAGTTCGTAAAAGATCTCACCACTGGTTTGCGAGTGATTGCGCTGGTTAGCGTGATTTCGACCGCAACACTGATGATGCTTGCCTATTCGATTGCCCGCGTCTTTGTTGGTGAATACCCGGC
>NZ_CBCHRQ010000036.1:0-12543 GCF_965064355.1 Aquiluna sp. | reverse complement strand
ATGGAATCCATCAACGGTTCCCTGAAGCGCCTTCAGACCGACTACGTCGACCTGTATCAGGCTCACCGCTTTGACTACGAAACTCCGCTGGAAGAAACCATGCAGGCTTTTGGAGACCTGGTTCGCATGGGCAAGGTGCTTTACGTCGGTGTTTCCGAGTGGAATGCCCAGCAGATTCGTGAGGGTCAGGGCTTGGCTAAGGATCTTGGTTTCAAGCTGATCTCAAACCAACCGCAGTACTCAATGCTCTGGAGAGTAATTGAGGGGCAGGTTATTCCAACCTCAGAGGAGCTCGGCCTAAGTCAAATCGTCTGGTCACCTATGGCCCAGGGCGTGCTAACCGGAAAGTACCTGCCTGGAAAGCCAGCGCCTGAAGGCTCGAGAGCTGCAGATCCAGACCTTTCGGGAATCATCGAGAAGTTCATGTCTGAAACTACTTTGACCCGTGTGCAGGCCCTAAAGCCGCTGGCTGACGAGCTCGGCATCACGATGGCTCAGTTTGCAATCGCGTGGGTGCTGCAAAACAAGAATGTTGCTGCTGCGATTGTTGGTGCTTCAAAGCCAGAGCAGATTACGTCTAACCTTGCCGCTTCTGGAGTGGTAATTCCTCAGGAGATCATGGCCAAAGTTGACGAAGTTCTCGGTGATGTTATTGAGCGTGACCCTTCCAAGACTAAGAGCCCAGAGGCAAGGCTCTGCTAGTTCGCTAGCGCTTTCGCAAGTCTCTTTGGCCAGGCTGGTCCCTGGTAGATCAAACCGGTGTAAACCTGCACCAAGTCCGCCCCGAGGTGAACGCGCTCCACGGCTTGAACCACGGAGCTCACTCCGCCCACCGAGATGATGACAAATCCCGCTGGAAGTTCTCTTCTGGCCATCCGGAGCATCTCGATTGAGCGCGCAGCTAGGACTGGCCCGGAAAGACCTCCAGCCTCTTTCAGAACCTCAGAATCGCCCACACCGTCGCGTCTAGTGGTGGTGTTGGTCATAATCACTCCGGTTAGCGCCAGGTCTTGGACTAGCTTGAGGACCTCTAGAAAATCGGCATCTGCCAGATCTGGGGAAACCTTGACCAATACCGGCTTGCTCTGGCACTCATCCAAAACGGCCTGCAAAATCGGCCTCAGTGACTCAACCTGCTGCAGATCCCTAAGTCCTGGCGTATTCGGCGAAGAGACGTTCACGGCTAGATAGTCAGCAACTCTGGCTACCAGCTTGGTGGTGGCGCGATAGTCATCGGCGGCATCTTTCGCTTCAACAATTCGACTCTTGCCAATATTCACGCCGATGATCGGAAGGTTTGTGAAGTCCCGGCGAAGTTTTTGAAGTCGCTTGGAGATAACTGCTGCGCCGTCATTATTGAAGCCCATTCGATTGATCAGGGCATCGTATTGCGGAATGCGGAAGGATCGAGGTTTTGGATTTCCCGGTTGGGCGTGAAAAGTCACGGTGCCAACTTCAATATGCCCAAACCCTAAGGCGTGCAGCGGCCTGACCAACTTGGCGTTTTTATCAAAGCCAGCGCCAAGTCCAAGGCGATTTTCAAAGTGAAGCCCCATAATCTCGATGGACTTCTTTCGCTTGGCGGCCCGAAGCATGCCGAATTTGGAGGCTAGCTGCAAAGCAGTGTCAACGATCTTGTGGGAGGTTTCCGCATCTAGCGGCTTGAAAAAGATATTGAAGAACAGGCGATACAAGGGCTAGCTCCCCCGCAGATCCGTTATGGCTTGTTCGAAATCATCCAGCGAGTCCCAAGCCTGGTAGACGGATGCAAAGCGCATGAAAGCGACGTGGTCCAACTGACGAAGTGGTTCCAAGATTGCCAAACCGATGTCCTGTGCCTCAATGGTTGCGGCACCCGAGGAACGAAGTGCTTCCTCAACCTGCTGGGCCAACAAGGCTAAGTCCGCATCAGTTACAGGGCGTCCCTGGCAAGCTTTGCGAACACCAGAGACAATTTTGTCTCTGGAAAAAGGTTCGGTTACACCGCTGCGCTTAGTAACCATCAGCGAGGCAGTCTCTAGTGTCGTGAAGCGCTTCTGGCACTCTGGGCACTGTCTTCTTCGACGAATAGCTGAACCATCGTCGGAGGTTCTTGAGTCAATAACTCTGGAATCTGCATGTCTGCAAAAGGGGCAAAACATTAGTTACCTCCGGTGAATCTAATTTTGGCAGCATCGCCGTGTGCGCTCAAGCCTTCGGCAATCGCAAAAGTATCAAGCTGGCTTGCGACTTGAGCGAGGGCTGATTCTGAATAATCAACCACCTGCTGCGGTCTCAAAAATGTGTGAACACCAAGCCCTGGGCCAAATTTAGCCTGTTCTCCAGTTGGTAGAACGTGATTACTGCCGGCTAGGTAGTCGCCAAGGCTTACCGGAGAAAATTCACCCAGGAAAATCGCACCGGCATTAGTGATCTCCGAGAGCACTGCTTTGGGGTCTTTAGTCTGTATTTCAAGGTGCTCAGTGGCGTATTCGTTGCTAACTGCAATTGCAGTAGCCAGATCCGGCACTAAAACTAATGCGGATTGCACTCCGCCGAGTGAGGCTTTGACACGTTCAGAGTTCTTGGTGACAGCCACTTGTTTGGCTAACTCGATTTCAACAGCGGAGATCAGGTCACTGCTGTTGGTAACCAGCACCGCAGCAGCGTTCTCATCGTGCTCAGCTTGGGATATCAGGTCGGCCGCGATGCTCTTTGGGTTAGCGTTTTCATCCGCGATTATCAGGATCTCGGTTGGGCCGGCCTCAGAGTCGATTCCAATCAGACCTCGAAGCGCACGCTTGGCGGCTGCAACATAGACATTGCCAGGGCCGGTAACCATGCGTACCGGGGCTAGGTCGATTTCAGTCACACCATAGGCAAATGCCGCAACCGCTGCCGCTCCCCCGATTGCGTAAACCTCAGTAACGCCCAATAGCCCTGCGGTTGCCAAAATCGTTGGGTGCGGCAATCCACCAAATTCTTTTTGTGGTGGTGATGCAATCGCAATTCTTGGAACACCGGCCGACTGAGCGGCTACCGCATTCATCACAACACTTGATGGATACACCGCCTTTCCGCCAGGGACATAAAGGCCAACCGAGTCAACAGGGACATACCGCTGCGAAACCAGCGCACCGTGACCTAGCTCCACTTCGAAATCCTTTGGAACCCCAGCCAGCGAGACTTTTCGAACCCGCTCAATTGCCGTCTCTATTGCGGTTCGGAGTTCTGTGCTGAGTTGAGAAACAGATTGGTCGATAACGGACTGCGGAACTCGAACAAACTCGGGTCTAACTCCATCAAAGCGCTCAGCTTGGTTCAAAAGTGCGGAAAGAGAGTTGGTTTTTACGTCTGCGATAAGAGGCAAGACGGTTTCTAAAGCCTTCGCTACGCTGATCGAGGCTCTAGGCAGAGCATCACGAATTTGATCCTGAGTGATAGGACCTGTGATTTCTATAACGCGCACTTTACCTCTGGTTTTCGCTCTAAAGAAGTAATGCCCTAACCTTATCGGGAGATGACTACAGAATCCTTGAACTTCCCCGTGATTGGCTCAGAAGCGCTGAAGACGGCCTTTCGCATGCACGCCTCTGGGGTTGCGATTATTACCTCCCATGACCAAGACGGCCAGCCGATTGGATTTACCGCCACGTCGGTGACGTCTTTGGGCTCAAATCCTCCGCTGGTCTCATTCAACATTGCTCGTGGCTCTTCGAGCTATCCACATTTGGTTGTTGGACGTGATGTTGCCCTTCACACTTTGTCGGCCCAAAACCTGGAGCTGGCACAGCGCATGGCCGGCCCCAAAGAAGAGCGATTTGTCCAAGGTGATTACCAACTTGTCGGACAGTTGCCAGTTTTCCCAAGTGCTTCAACCATCCTGATCGGCAAGGTGCGGGAGCGCTTTGAGGTTGAGGCCAATGCGGTTGTCGTGCTCGACATCCTGCACGGCACTGAGGCTTTGCAGGAAGATAGTCCGCTTCTTTACTACAAGCGCGGTTACCTAACCGCTACCGAGCGGTTGGCTGACAACTCTTAGTTGACCGCGTCTTGGCCTAACAGCGCCTTGATTTCGCCAAACAGATCGTGACCGACAGAGATTCGCTGCGGTAGCAGAAAGTGCTTTGAATCCCCACCGTTTTGCATCTTGATCTGGACCTCGACCGGGCCGGGATTTTTGGTCAAGATATCGGATAACTTTTGCAAATTGTTTTTGGTGGCGAGAGCTTCTTTCACTGTGATGACCAGGACACCACCCAGCTCGCGACCGGCCTCAAGCACTTCAATGGTGTGCGCCGAGAGCATGATTTCTTCGTCTCGTCTTTGGATGCGTCCGCGAATTGAAACCGTTTGGTCTGCTTTCAAAAGTTCACGATTTTCCAGATAGGTCTTACCCATGAACATGATTGAGATCTCGCCCGAGAAATCCTCTAGTACGACCTGCCCGTAGGGGTTACCCGAGGTTCTGGCCACCTTGTGCTGGACCTGGGTTATCAAACCTGCCAAGGTGACCGACTCGCCATCTTTGATCTCGCTTTCCTTTAGAGCGATGGTTCCCATGTCCGAATGCCTCATCAGTAGCGCCTCTTGACCGGCTAGCGGATGGTCGGAGACGTAAAGCCCAAGCATCTCTCGCTCATGAGTCAAAAGGTCTCGCTTAGTCCACTCCGGAAGATTTGGGATCGGAACCATGGCTGGATCCTCATCGAACATTCCGCCAAATAGATCTACCTGGCCACTCAGTGCCTGCTTCTTCAATACCGCCGAGGCGTCAATCGCTTCCTCGTGAACCGCAATAAGGGAGCGTCTGGTGTGCCCAAGCGAGTCAAAGGCTCCGGCCTTGATCAGTGACTCAACGCATCTCTTGGTAGAAGCATGTGATGCCACCTTGGTGAGGTAATCCTGGAAAGAGTCAAACGGGGATTCGATGCGAGCCTCGACAATGGCATCGACAACGTTCTTTCCAACATTGCGGATCGCGTTTAGGCCAAATCGAATATCGTTTCCAACCGCGGCAAAGCCGCTGATGGACTGATTCACATCGGGAGGTAGGACCTGGATACCCATCCTGCGACACTCGTTTAGGTAGACCGCTAGCTTGTCCTTGGAATCTCCAACCGAGGTCAGCAGAGCTGCCATGTATTCCGCTGGGAAATTGGCCTTGAGGTATGCGGTCCAGTAGCTGAGAACTCCGTAACCAGCCGAGTGAGCCTTATTGAAGGCATAGTCGGCAAACGGCAACAATGTGTCCCAAAGGGCCTTGATTGCCCCATCGGAGAAGCCGTTGCCCTTCATGCCGGATCGGAAGACCTCAAGCTGCTTATCAAGCTCCTCAGGCTTTTTCTTACCCATCGCGCGGCGAAGCAGATCGGCTTGACCCAGCGTGTAGCCGGCCACCTTTTGAGCTGCTGACATCACCTGCTCCTGATAGACAATCAGGCCGTAGGTCGGATCCAAAATCTCGCTCAATGGCTCGGTCAGTTCTGGGTGCACACCTTCGGATTCCTGCAAGCCATTTTTACGCTGGGCGTAGTTGATGTGCGAGTTCATGCCCATTGGACCCGGGCGGTACAGAGCGATCACAGCCGAGATGTGCTCGAATTCGGTTGGCTTCAAAAGCCTTAGCAGCTGACGCATTGAATCACCATCGAGCTGGAAAACACCAAGGGTGTCACCGCGGGATAGCAGTTCAAAGGTCTTTTCATCCGCATTCAGATCAAGGTCTTCGAGCACCACAGTCTCGCCGCGGTTGAGTTTTATGTTGAAAAGGGCATCATCAAGAACTGTTAGGTTTCTCAGGCCCAAAAAGTCCATCTTCAATAGACCAAGCGACTCACAGGGAGGCTGGTCAAACTGAGTGATGATTGCGCCATCTTCCTCGCGCTTCATAATTGGAATCACATCCATCAGCGGCTCGGCCGACATGATTACTCCGGCTGCGTGAACACCCCACTGGCGCTTTAGCCCCTCAAGTCCTTTGGCAAGATCAAAGACCTTTTGGCTATCCTCATCGGTCTCGATGATCTCCCTAAATTCCGCTGCCTCTGAATAGCGCTCAGCGGTTGGATCAACCAATTCATTCAGAGCAATATCGCGGCCCAACACCATGGGCGGCATGGCCTTAGTTAACTTCTCGCCGACCGAATACGGCATGGCCAATACCCTGGCGGCATCCTTTAGAGCCTGTTTTGCCTTGATGGTTCCAAAGGTGACGATCTGGGCCACTCGATCTTCGCCGTATTTCTCGGTGACATATCGAATAACTTCTGGACGTCTGCGGTCATCGAAGTCAACATCGATATCCGGCAGCGAAAGACGCTCTGGGTTCAAAAAGCGCTCAAAAATCAAGTTGTGAACAATTGGATCAAGTTCGGTAATGCCAAGCGCAAACGCCACAAGTGACCCCGCCGCAGAGCCACGACCGGGACCTACTCGAATTCCCTGCTGACGAGCCCAGCCGATAAAATCGGCAACCACCAAGAAGTAACCCGGGAAGCCCATGTTGTGAATCACATCAATTTCGTAAGCCGCCTGCTGCTTGTAACGATCTGAATAGCCATTTGGGAAGCGGCGATCCATGCCGCGCCAAACCTCTTTATCAAGCCAACCGCTCTCGGTTTCACCCTCTGGAACCGGGAATCTAGGCATCAAATCGCGCTTTTCAAAACTCACTTCGCACTTCTCGGCGATTAGCAGGGTGTTATCGCAGGCCTCCGGATGCTCTTTGAATATCTCGCGCATCTGCTGCGCGGTCTTCAGGTAATACTCCTGAGATTCAAACTTGAATCGATTCTCGTCGTAGAGATTTGATCCCACCTGGACACACAGCAGTGCATCGTGGGCGGTGGCATCCTCAGCCTCGGTGTAGTGCAGGTCATTGGTTGCAACCAAAGGAAGGTTTAGGTCTTTGGCAAGCTTTAGCAGGTCCTCGCGAACGCGTTTTTCGATATCGAGCGAGTGATCCATCAGCTCGACAAAGTAGTTACCCTCGCCAAAAATGTCACGGAACTCAGCAGCTGTCTCAACCGCCTCTTTGTATTGCCCGAGGCGAATGCGAGTCTGAACCTCGCCACCTGGGCAACCGGTGGTGGCAATCAAACCCTTGCCGTATTTGTGCAGGAGCTCACGATCCATGCGAGGTTTGAAGTAGTAGCCGGAGAGATAGCCTTCGGATGAGAGCCTGAAGAGGTTTTGCATCGAGTGGTT
The DNA here is from genome assembly GCF_965064355.1 of Aquiluna sp. Lineage (NCBI taxonomy): Bacteria > Bacillati > Actinomycetota > Actinomycetes > Micrococcales > Microbacteriaceae > Aquiluna > Aquiluna sp. The sequence continues at coordinate 5,355 of NZ_CBCHRQ010000036.1, read as the reverse complement.
GTCAGTTGCCCACATCGTCATGTGTGAGTAGGCGCCGCCACCGGAGACGTCGTCGTCACCACCGCCACCCCAGCGAACCTTGGACTTCTCTTTGCGGCTTCCAGGAGCTAGGTAGGCCTCAATGCCGATAATTGGCTTGATGCCGTGAGTGGTCGCCTGGTTCCAAAATTCATAAGCACCGTGAGCATTGCCGTGGTCGGTGATGGCAATTGCAGGCATCTCCAGATTTGCGGCTTTGGCAACCAATTGCTTGATGCGCGCAGCTCCATCGAGCATTGAATACTCGGTGTGGTTGTGCAAATGGACGAACGAATCGCTCATTTCACCTCCACTTATTCATCGACGGGCCCTTAGCCTAAAGCCGAAAATCTACATCCCGCAGTCGGTTCAGGGCGAGTTCCAAATCTTGCGGATATTCGCTTTCGAATTCGACCCACTCCCCCGAAATTGGGTGAGAAAAGGCAAGTTTATGGGCATGCAGCCACTGCCTGTCCAACTTAAGCGCAGCCGCAAGCTTGGGATCGCTCCCATAGAGCGGATCACCAACCAACGGATGCCTAAAGTATGCAAGGTGCACTCTTATCTGGTGAGTTCTTCCGGTCTCCAATCCGATTTCCAAAAGTGCTGCCGATGACAAAAGTTCGATGGTCCGGTAGTGGGTCACTGCATTTTTGCCGTCGGCAGAGATTGTGAACTTGTAATCGTGCTTGGTGCTTCTGGCGATTGGGGTGTCAATAGTTCCTTGAGCTGGGTCCGGGTGTCCCTGGGCTAAGGCGTGATAGGTCTTCTTCACGGTTCGATCTCTAAAGGCCTGCTTCAAAACCGAATAAGCCCGCTCGCCCTTGGCTAAGACCATCAGACCGCTGGTTCCAACATCTAGGCGCTGGACAATGCCCTGACGCTCCTGAGCGCCGGAGGTGGCTAGCTGGATGCCTCTGGCAAGCAGCACACCGGGGACGCTTGGGCCACTAAAGCCCAACGATGGATGCGAGACCACGCCTGCGGGTTTGTCGATGACAATCATGTGCTCGTCTTGGAAGACAACCTTGAGCTCAGCCACATCCTCGGCAATCACCTCAGGCTCGGTGGAACGCTCTACCAGCTCTACCTCGATGATCTGATCGATTTCTAACCGGTCAGATTTTCCAATAACTTTTCCAGCCCTGGTGACACTTCCTTCTGCCAACAGGTCTGCGGCCTGTGACCGACTAATGCCTAGCATTTTTGCCAATGCGGCATCAGCTCGCTCACCCGAGAGGGAGTCGGGCACCGGCAGATACTTACTTGCCAACCTTGCCACCCAGTTCGTCACCCAAAAGCGTTCTGAGCATTGCCAGCGATACACCGACAACCAAGAAGGTGTCGGCCAAATTGAAGATCGGAAAGTTGAAAGGAATCGAGATGAAATCCACCACGTGCCCATTTAGAAAACCTGGAGCGCGAGTTAGTCGATCAACCAAATTTCCGGCGGCTCCGCCCAAAACGAGTCCGGTGATTATGGTCCAGGTTAGGTTTTTGGCTCTCGGCCCAAACCACAAAAGCGCCAGCACTGCACAGCAGGCAATAATCGCCAGCACCCAGGTCTGGCCAACGCCGAGCGAGAATGCGGCGGCGGCGTTATAGGCAAGCCGGAATCTGAGAATTTCGCCTATTACCGGCATGACCGAACCGTCAGAAAGAGCGGCAATTGCCAACTCTTTGGTTAGCTGATCAAGGAAAACTAAGAAAACGCCTATTCCAAGAAAAAGGAAGGTTCTTGCTTTACTTGCGCTCACTTGAGGTTTCGTCTTCATCCTCAGCAGCTGCCGTTACAACCTCGGCCGCAACCTCGGTGATTTGGGCGAATTCGATCTTCGCAGCCGCCTCTAGTGGCTGCTCGAATGACTCCTCGCGGATCAAAGTAGTGAGCTGAGACTCCAAGTATTCGCGCAGGCGGGCACGGTAGTCGTGCTCAAACTCGCGAAGTTCGTCAATGGTGTTCTCAATTGCCTTGCAATCAAGCTCTAGCTGACCAAGCACTGCACGAGCCTGAGCCTCAGCATCACGCACTAGTCGCGCTGCGCTCTCCTGGCCATCACGGATTAGCTGGTCGCGCTTGGTTAGACCCTCGCGGACGTGCTCCTCGTGTAGCCTGCGGGCAAGCTCTAGCAAGCTGTGTGAGTTGCTGGCGTCTGCAGCACTTGGAACGGCTGCGGCAACCACCGGTGCAGTTGGGAAGTCTGCTGCTGAAGCAGCCGGAGCATCCTGCGCCTGAGCCTTTGCGGCCCCTAGCTGCTGGCGAAGCTCTTCGTTCTCGCCACCGAGCTTTCGCAGCTCTACAACGACCTCGTCTAGGAAGTCATCGACCTCGTCCTGGTCGTACCCCTCGCGGAACTTGACGATGGTAAATCTCTTGTTTACAACTTCTTCGGGCGTCAGCGCCATGTTGCACCTTCCTGATACAGCGCAAAAGCGCTCTCGCTATGTTATTCGCTTTAGAGGGTTCGAACCAAGCCCTGCGCAAAAAGTACCGCAATAAGCACAATTGTCCAAGCCAAATCCAACGCCACTACCCCAAGCTTTAATGGCGGCACAAAGCGTCTTACGAACTTAATCGGTGGATCGGTGATTGTGAAGGCAAAATCAACAACCGGCATCAAGATGCCTGGAGGCCGCCAGCCTCGATTGACCGACATGACGAATTCAACGATAAACCTGGCAAACATTGCATAGACAAAAAGCTGCAACGCCCAGTAGAGAACTAAACCGATAAGGCCCATAAATTAGTCGAGCAGTTTGTCGGCATCGGTGGCCTCAGGCTCACCGTCGTTCACCTCAACGTGGCTTGGGCTTAGCAAGAAGACCTTTGGGGTGACGCGGCGGATCTGACCCTCGAGAGCTTCCTTGAGACCCAGCATAAAGTCCAGCATTCGCTTGGAATCGGCCTCGCTCATGCCGCCGATGTTGACAATCACTGGAACGCCCTGGCGGTAGTGGAATGCCACTTCCTTGCCATCTGCATAGGTCTGTGGCTCTAGCGTGATGATTTCTGACATTTCAGAGCCGCGACGTGGTCTTGCTGCCGCTGGACGAGGCTTTGCGCTCGCTTCAACCTTCTGAGGTTCGGCTGATCCAAACCCAAAGAATGTCATAACTGAATTAACTGCGCCCATCATTACTCCTTAGATTGCTTCAAGACTATGGGTTCAAAGGCCTTGGGCCGGTGATTGCCGAGCCCACTCTTATGTGTGTCGCACCCATAGAAATCGCGATTTCAAAGTCCTCGCTCATGCCGATCGACAGCTTTGATGCCCTAGGTGCAAGTTCCTGCAATTTGCCGCTCGCAATTAGGACTTTTTCAAATTCCAAAGCAGGGTCCATTCCAAGTCCCGCAACCGCCATAACTCCTAGGAGCTCAAAGTTTGGCAACTGCAAAACTGACTCGGCCAATTGCGAAAGATTTTCAGGGAGCACTCCCCCGCGACCTGGGTCATCGGTGAGGTTTAGCTCAATAAACCCTGAAAAAGTTCCCTCGAACTTTGGAAGCTGCTTGGCAAGTTCTGAAACCAGCGATTCTCGGTCGATTGAGTGAATTACCTGCGCGTATTTCAGGACTGATTTCACCTTGTTGGACTGTAACTGACCGACGAAGTGCCAGGTAGTCTGCGCCTGTGGGCGCAACTCTGCGAGTAAAGCACTTTTTGGGCTGGCTTCTTGATCTCGGTTCTCACCAAAATGCAGGTGACCTAGGTCAACTAACTCGGCAACCACCTCGGAAGTGTGATTTTTTGTGATTGCCACTAACTCAACATCGGTCAAAGACCTGCCAGAAGCCGAACAGGCACCGGCCATTTTGGCCAGCACCTGTTCGTATCTAGAAGCTAATTGGCTCAACGGAAGAATTCAGGAAGATCCAAATCGTCACCGAACTGACCGTTTGAGCTAGGAGTTGTCCTGTGAGCTGCAACCAGGGTCTCGCTCTGGATCAACTGCTCGCTGGTTGGAAGCTCCTGGGCTGCCTCGGCAACTGAGTATTCCTCAGCCACTGGGGCAGCAGCAACCTTCTCAACTGGCAGTGCCACTGCAGCTGGTGCCTCGAACCTACGGTAGGTCGGCTCGCCACCATCAAATCCAGCGGCGATAACGGTGATGCGAACCTCGTCACCCAAGGTGTCCTCAATGGTTGCACCGAAGATGATGTTTGCTTCTGGGTGAACTGCTTCCTGAACCAAACGAGCTGCGTCGTCGATTTCGTGCAGACCTAGGTCTGATGCACCCTGAACCAAAAGCAACACTCCGTGAGCACCCTCGATGGTTGCCTCAAGAAGCGGAGACGAAACGGCAATCTCAGCCGCACGAACCGCACGGTCTTCACCCTTGGCGGTACCGATGCCCATGAGAGCACTTCCGGCACCCTGCATAACGGACTTCACGTCGTTGAAGTCAAGGTTGATAAGACCTGGGATCACAATCAGATCGCTGATGCCCTGAACACCCGCACGAAGGACATCGTCAGCGGTGATGAAGGCCTCGATGGCGGAAATCTTCTTGTTTGACATCTCAAGCAGACGCTGGTTTGGAACCACGATCAAGGTGTCAACCTCGGCGCGAAGTTCACGAATACCCTCATCAGCCTGCACTGCACGGCGCTTACCCTCAAAGTTGAATGGGCGGGTTACCACACCCACGGTCAAAGCACCCAAGCGCTTTGCGATTCTTGCCACTACTGGGGCTGCGCCGGTACCGGTACCGCCACCCTCGCCAGCGGTCACGAAGACCATGTCAGCACCCTTGAGAGCTGATTCAATCTCGTTCTCGTGCTCTTCAGCGGCGCGGCGACCTACCTCTGGGTCGGCTCCTGCTCCAAGGCCACGGGTGATGTCGCGACCAATGTCCAACTTGACATCGGCATCGCTCATTAGGAGGGCTTGCGCGTCGGTGTTGACCGCCACAAACTCAACTCCTCGAAGTCCAGACTGGATCATGCGGTTTAGCGCATTTACACCGCCGCCACCAACGCCAACGACCTTGATGATTGCTTGATAGTTCGGGGTCTGAGCCACGATGTTCCTCCTTGTGAAAACTCTCAAGTTAAGGCTGAGGCTTAACCCTTTGAGAAGAATTCAATTTGCGCCAAGAAGTTAGGCCCCGCTACGCCCTATTCGCCCGAGGGTCTCGGGCGTGTCGCAAATGAGTTGAATCAATAGTTTTGGTACGTCACAACGGGGGCTTTGGGAGATGAGACATCGATGGTGACGCCGGGCTTTACACCGGTCTTCATAAGAGAGTTCAAGACCTTCGCTTTGAGCAGCCCCTGCTTGGCATTTCCCCAAATTACGCGGGTATCGCTCTTGCGCAAAATCAAATCTGAGGTTA
>NZ_CBCHRQ010000035.1:0-12551 GCF_965064355.1 Aquiluna sp. | reverse complement strand
GTGCTCCTGTAGGTTGTGACCCTCGCCTGGGATGTAGGCGGTCACTTCGGTACCGTTAGAAAGCTTGACACGAGCTACCTTACGAAGCGCAGAGTTTGGCTTCTTAGGGGTGGTGGTGTACACACGGGTGCACACACCGCGCTGCTGCGGGTTTGCCTTCAATGCAGGTGCCTTGGTCTTAGTGACCTTCGGGCTCCTACCCTTGCGGACCAACTGCTGAATTGTTGGCACTATTTCTCCTTATTTAGGCTTTCTTCGGCGCGCGGGATTCCGCACTGTTTCCGAAGATTTTTGACCCCGCCTCAATCACAAGAGGTTCCGGGCCTGATTCGCGATTGCTCACGAACCTTGCCAAGCATACTCATAGTCGCCGAGGCGGGTCAAATGGTTTTTTAGTTGTGGTTAGTTCTCATCCAGTGAGAAAGGGTCTGCTAGCGAGAGGCTGAGCTCCTGAGAGCCTAGGTCTGCGTCATCAAACGAAGCATCTGACCAGATGCGGTTTGGGTAACGCTCGGCCTTTGCCTCTTCGGTGCCGTCTACCTCGAAGTCGCGGTGAGCGTTTAGACCGGTACCAGCTGGGATCAGCTTTCCGATGATTACGTTCTCCTTTAGACCAACAAGGCGGTCTTCGCGACGATCCAGAGCAGCCTGAGTTAGAACTCGGGTGGTCTCCTGGAACGATGCAGCCGATAGCCATGACTGAGCAGCAAGGGAGGCACGGGTCATACCCATAACTTCCTGACGAGCAGATGCTGGGCGTAGACCCTGGGCAACTGCTGCGCGGTTCTGAGCTGCAAAGCGCTGACGGTCGATTACCTCACCCGGCAACATTTCGGTGTCACCAGAGTCGATAACGGTTACCTTGTTCAGCATCTGACGAACAATCACCTCAAGGTGCTTGTCGTGCAGTGGCACACCCTGTGAGCCGTAGATTGCCTGAACACCGCGAATGATCTCGGCAGCTGCCTCGCGGGCACCCTTGATCATTAGCACCTCGTGAGGAATTGGAGTTCCGTCCACGATGTAGTCTCCAGCCTCAACGACCTGTCCCTTTTCAACCACTAGGTCGCCGATGTTGCTGACGGTGGTGATAGGTAGGTATGGGCTTAGCTTCTTGAAGGTCTTCGATGCGGTACGCGAGAAGCTGTACTGCAGAGCCAGTGACTCTGCTTCCTTCTCCGCTGCCTCACCCTCTGGACGAACGTAAACTTCGTAGCTCTTAGCACCGGTAGCCGATACCTTCTCTACGATGTCTACCTTTCCGTTCCAGAAGGCCATAACGGCGACCTTGCCAGCCTGACGCCAACCAACGCGGGCCTCAAGAAGGTCAGTAACACCGTTTAGACCCTGGGTGATGTCGTAGGAAATCAGACGCTCTACACGAACCTTCTGTCCACCGATCGACTTCAAAATGGTCTGCTTCTTAGCGTTCGATGCCGCACCACCGGTGTGGAAAGTACGCATGGTTAGCTGAGTTCCAGGCTCACCAATCGACTGTGCCGCGATGATACCGATGGCCTCACCGACAGTTACCTTCTGGTTGGTAGCAAGCGATACGCCGTAGCACTGAGCACAGATACCGGCCTCTGCCTCACAGGTAAGTACGGAGCGAACGGTGATGGTCTCAACGCCGGCTTCCTTTAGTCTGCGAGCAGTTGAGTGGTCGATGTTTACGCCAGCCTTGACTATTACGTCCTTGCCAACCTTGACGTCAGCCAAGTTGGTACGGCCAACGATAGATAGCTCTACCTGGTCGTCATCTAGTAGGTCCTTGTCTAGACCGCGGCTGGTGCCACAGTCATCGATCTGGATGATGACATCCTGGGCTACGTCAACTAGGCGGCGGGTTAGGTAACCTGCTGCAGCGGTCTTCATAGCGGTGTCAGCGTTACCCTTACGGGCACCGGTGGCGTTAATGAAGTACTCGTGCGGGGTTAGACCCAGTAGGTAGTTACCCTTTACAGGCATCGGAGCGAAGTCACCGGATGAGGTTGCAACCGGTCCACGCATACCCATGATCGAACGAATCTGTAGCCAGTTACCACGAGCGCCCGAGGTAACCATCTTGTAGATGGCGTTGTCGGTAGGGATTGCCTTCTGCAGCAGTTCCTGCATCTCGTTGGTCTCCTTGAACCACAGTGCACCCAGCTCGTCACGACGCTCGAGGTCGGTCTTTAGACCGTTGTCGAACGCTTCCTGAATCTTGGTGTGTAGCTTCTCGGCCTTGACGATACGAGCTGCGCGCTCCTTGTCAAACTCGCCCTTAGGGTCAAAGTTTGCATCGGAGATTGCCATCGAAACACCGGAGCGGGTTGCCCAGTAGAAACCGGCATCCTTTAGCCTGTCCAGTGCCTGTGCGACCTCGGTGCGAGAGAACATCTCAACCATGTCGGAAACGATCTGGCCCAACTGCTTCTTACCAACCTGCTGCTCCACGAATGGGTAGGCGGCTGGCAGGGTCTCGTTGAACAAAGCGCGACCAAAAGTGGTCTCCTTTAGTTCACCCTCGAGGCGGATACGAACCTTGGCACCAAGATCTAGCTGGTGTAGGTCGAACGCCATCTGAGCTTCGGCCATTGAGGTGAAGGCGCGGCCCTCACCAATTCCACCCTCAACCAAAGCGGTTAGGTGGAATAGACCAATGATCATGTCCTGGGTAGGAGTAGCAACCGGACGACCGTCCGATGGCTTCAGAATGTTGTTCGAAGCCAGCATCAAGATGCGAGCCTCAGCCTGAGCCTCTACCGAAAGAGGAAGGTGAACAGCCATCTGGTCACCGTCGAAGTCGGCGTTGAACGCAGTACATACAAGTGGGTGAAGCTGAATAGCCTTACCTTCAACCAATACTGGCTCGAATGCCTGAATACCTAGACGGTGCAGGGTAGGTGCACGGTTTAGTAGCACCGGACGCTCACGAATAACTTCTTCTAGAACACCCCAAACCTGTGGACGAGAACGCTCAACCATGCGCTTAGCGCTCTTGATGTTCTGCGCAAGACCTAGGTCAACCAGGCGCTTCATAACGAATGGCTTGAATAGCTCAAGTGCCATCAGCTTAGGAAGACCAGTCTGGTGCAGCTTGAGCTGAGGACCAACCACGATTACCGAACGGCCCGAGTAGTCAACGCGCTTACCCAATAGGTTCTGGCGGAAACGACCCTGCTTACCCTTCAGTAGGTCAGAGAGTGACTTCAGTGCACGGTTACCGGTACCGGTTACCGCACGACCACGGCGACCGTTGTCAAACAGTGCGTCAACAGCCTCCTGAAGCATGCGCTTCTCGTTGTTCAAAATGGTCTTAGGAACTGCACCTAGGTCAACAAATCGCTTTAGACGGTTGTTGCGGTTGATTACCCTGCGGTAAAGGTCATTTAGGTCGGAGGTTGCAAAGCGACCACCGTCTAGCTGAACCATTGGGCGAATCTCCGGAGGCAATACTGGAAGCACCGAAAGTACCATCGAGGTTGGAGGAGTTCCTGAAGACAGGAAGCTGTTTACAACCTTTAGACGCTTGATTGCCTGAGTCTGCTTTGAGCCCTTGGTGGTTGCAATCTCCGCACGAAGCTCTGCAGCTGCACCCGCTAGGTCGAATGCCGCAAGCACCTGAAGCACAGCCTCGGCGCCGATCTCGGTGATGATGTAGTCCGAGAAGTAGTAGTCGAAGTGGTCAAACACTACGTCGTTAGGAAGTAGCTGGCCGACCTCAGCCTTTAGGAACATGCGCCATGCCAACTGCTCCTTGTGGAGGTTAGATGGGCGCTCCAGGCGAGCGTACTCACGAACGATCTTGTCGGTCTTCTTCTTGAAGTCCGCCATTAGCTTCTTGATCTTCTTGGTCTCGTCTGAGGTGCGAACAACTGCGTCGTCCTGCTCCTCGTCAGTCTCAGCGCCTAGGGCACGAGCCGACCAGAATGCGTCAGCGTCCTTCTCCTCGGTGATGATTAGCTGCTCAACGCTCTTGGCAAACTGCTTCTCAACCCAGCGTGGGGTCTCCCAGAACTTGTTGGAAACCTGAAGGTCCAAACCAAGCTCACGAAGTTCTGCAAGCTCGGTACCTGCTGCAGCCTCGAACTCCTCGTCGCGACCGTCAACAAGCGAACGAATACGGGATACGTACTCCTCGCGAACTAGGTCGTACTCGCCGGTCTTTAGCTCGTGGTCAATGTCCATGACGCGGTAAGCGGCGAAGTAAATGATCTTCTCTAGGTCCTTTGGAGCCATGTTGAGCAAGTAGCCCAGGCGAGAAGGAACACCCTTGAAGTACCAGATGTGAGTAACCGGAGCTGCAAGCTCCACGTGACCCATGCGCTCACGACGAACAGATGACTTGGTCACCTCAACGCCACAGCGCTCACAGACGATCCCCTTGAAGCGAACGCGCTTGTACTTTCCACAAGAGCACTCCCAGTCCTTGGTAGGACCGAAGATCTTCTCGCAGAAAAGACCGTCCTTCTCTGGCTTTAGGGTGCGGTAGTTGATGGTCTCTGGCTTCTTTACCTCACCAGATGACCAAGAACGGATGTCCTCGCTGGTCGCAAGACCAACGCGAAGGGCACTAAAGTTCTCTACTTTTACTGACATTTCGTTCGTTCCTTAATCAGAATTCTTAGGCGGTTACTGGAAAGTGTTGTAGTCGATATCGGCTGCGGAGTTCTCGTTGCGAGACAGGTTGATACCCAGCTCCTCAGCGGCACGGTCGTTCTCGAACTCTTCGTCCTTTAGAACAACTACGCGACCCTCGCCATCTAGAACCTCGACGTTTAGACCAAGGGACTGCATCTCCTTGGCTAGTACGCGGAAGGACTCTGGAATACCAGGAGCCTGAATGTTCTCACCCTTAACGATTGCCTCGTAGGTGCGAACGCGGCCAGCAATGTCGTCAGACTTGATGGTTAGCAATTCCTGCAGGGTGTGTGCTGCTCCATAAGCCTGAAGTGCCCACACCTCCATCTCACCAAAGCGCTGTCCACCGAACTGAGCCTTACCACCAAGTGGCTGCTGAGTAATCATGGAGTAAGGTCCGGTGGAACGGGCGTGAATCTTGTCATCAACAAGGTGGTGTAGCTTCAGCATGTACTTCACACCAACTGCGATTGGCTCAGGATATGGCTCACCGGAACGGCCGTCGAATAGACGAGCCTTACCGGAGCGGTCGATTAGACGCTTAGCGTTCTGACCTGGCAGGGTGTGGTCCAAGATGCCAGCAACCTGGTCCTTGGTAGCACCGTCGAATACCGGGGTAGCAACCTTGGTGCCTGGAGCCGCGGAGAAGAGCTCCTTGGCCATGTTGTCTGCCCACTTGGCAACGCCCTTGACATCCCAACCCTGGCGGCAAGCCCAACCTAGGTGAGACTCAAGTACCTGACCAAAGTTCATACGACCTGGGATACCTAGCGGGTTCAGCACGATGTCAACTGGAGTTCCGTCCTCCATGAATGGCATGTCCTCAACCGGCAGGATCTTGGCAATAACACCCTTGTTACCGTGGCGACCAGCAAGCTTGTCACCCTCGGTAATCTTGCGCTTCTGAGCGATGTAGACAACTACGCGCTTGTTTACGCCAGCACCTAGCTCGTCGCCAGCATCTGAATCAAATACCTTGACGCCGATGATGGTTCCCTGCTCACCGTGTGGCACCTTCAAAGAGGTGTCGCGAACTTCGCGGCTCTTCTCGTTGAAGATTGCGCGCAGTAGGCGCTCCTCTGCAGAAAGCTCGGTCTCACCCTTAGGGGTAACCTTTCCAACCAAGATGTCTCCCGGGCGAACCTCAGCACCGATGCGAATGATTCCGCTCTCGTCTAGCTGAGCAATTGCCTCTGGGGAAACGTTCGGTAGGTCAGCGGTGATCTCTTCGGCACCAAGCTTGGTGTCGCGAGCGTCAACCTCATACTCCTCGATGTGGATCGAAGAAAGCACATCGTGCTTCACGATCTCCTGAGAAAGAATGATTGCGTCCTCGAAGTTGTAACCCTCCCAAGGCATGAATGCAACCAACAGGTTCTTACCAAGAGCTAGCTCACCGTTCTCGGTCGAAGGACCATCGGCTAGCACCTCACCAAGCTCAACGCGCTGACCAACCTCAACGATTGCTCGCTGGTTGATTGCGGTGCCCTGGTTAGAGCGGTCGAACTTACGTAGGAAGTAGGAAGAGCGAGTGCCATCATCGTTCATCACGGTGATGGTGTTCGCGTCGATCTCCTCGATTACACCGGCGTTGTCTGCGATTACCACAGCACCGGAGTCAATAGCGGCGATGCGCTCCATACCGGTTCCGACATATGGGCTCTGAGCGCGCAGCAGTGGAACTGCCTGACGCTGCATGTTTGCACCCATTAGCGCACGTGACGAGTCATCGTGCTCAAGGAAAGGAATTAGCGAGGTGGAAACCGAAGCTAGCTGACGAGGGGAAATGTCGATGTAGTCAACATCCTCGGCTGGAACCTCAACCATGTCGCCGCGGAAGCGAACGAATGCACGAGGACCAACTAGCGAACCGTCATCCTTCAAAGGAGTCTCAGCTGCTGCGATGACCTTGCCGTCTTCTGAGGCTGCGTCTAGGTACTCAATCTTCGAGGTGACTTTGCCGCCCTTAACGATGCGGTAAGGGGTCTCGATGAAACCGAAGGTGTTGATACGGCTAAATGCGGTTAGCGATCCAATTAGACCAATGTTCGGGCCTTCGGGGGTCTCAACCGGACACATGCGACCGTAGTGCGATGGGTGTACGTCACGTACTTCCATCTGAGCACGCTCACGAGCGATACCACCAGGTCCAAGTGCGGATAGACGGCGCTTGTGAGCAAGGCCGGCAAGTGGGTTGTTCTGGTCCATGAACTGGGAAAGCTGGCTTGCACCGAAGAATTCCTTGATGGCAGAAACCACAGGGCGAAGGTTGATCAGGGTCTGAGGAGTAATTGCCTCAATGTCCTGAGTCGACATACGCTCGCGAACTACGCGCTCCATACGGGAAAGACCAATTCGAACCTGGTTCTGAATTAGCTCACCTACTGAGCGGATACGACGGTTAGAGAAGTCATCGATGTCGTCTGGACGGACAACTAGGTTGACCTTCTTGCCGTTCATCTTGATACCGAACTCAACGGTCTGGGCAGTTGCCTGAACGCCGTTTGCCAAGGTGATGTCGAATAGCAACAGGTACTTCAAAGTTGCCACGATGTCAGCCAGGGTCAAGGTGGTGATGTCTGCGCCCTGCTCGATGGTGAGCTTGCGGTTTAGCTTGTGACGACCAACGCGAGCCAGGTTGTAGCGCTTGTGCTCGAAGTAGGTTGAACGCAACCAAGCCTCTGCAACTTCGCTACCTGCGGTCTCGCCGCGAACCTTGCGGTAGACCTCGCGAAGCGCGTCTTCCTTAGACAAGATTGGTGATGCGAAAACCTTGGACTCGTCGTACTCCAAAGTGCGCTCGATGATGTCCTCATCGAAACGGAGGTTTAGTGGGCTGGCCTCAACCGAAGACTTTAGGTCAGAGAACTCAGCGCGGATCTCTTCCTTGGACATACCAAGTGCCTTTAGGAAGATGGTTGCGGAAACCTTGGTCTTGCGGTCAACCTGGACCTGCAAGATTGGCTGGCCGAAGCGGGCAGCCGGCTTACGCTCGTCCTTGACCCACTCGGTTAGGAACTCTAGGTAAGAACCACGGCTTGGGATGATCTGAGCCTTGTTGTTCTTGACATCGAGGTTACCGGTGGTGTTGGTGGACACCGAGAAGTAAACACCTGGGGAGCGAACTAGCTGTGAAACCACAACGCGCTCGGTTCCGTTGATGATGAAGGTACCCTTGCCGGTCATCACAGGGAAGTCACCCATGAATACGGTCTGGCTCTTGATCTCACCGGTTAGGTAGTTGGTGAACTCAGCCTTGATGTATAGCGGCTGGGTAAAGCTCTTGCCCTTTTCCTTGCACTCGTCAGGGGTGTAAGGCGGGTCGAACAACATTGGCTCGGAGAACGATAGGCCCATCTTGGCATCCTGGGCAGCGTTCGAGCTGTCCTCGATTGGGCTGATCTCTTCGAAGACCTCGTCTAGACCGGTGCGAGCATCTGCTCCGGCGATATCACGCCATGCAGGTGCGCCAACCAACCAGTCAAAGCTCTCAGTCTGAAGAGAGAGTAGATCTGGGATCTCGATCGGGTCTGGGTGCTTCGCAAAAGTTGGTCTTAGTGCGGAGCGAGAGTTCTTTGCGGACTTTAGGTTCTTAGCGTTTTTCGCAGCAGCCAAAGTAATAACCCCTAGGGAATTGATGTTGTAGGCGGGAAATTCACGTTCCTAGACACAGCGAGCCACAATTTGCTACGCGCCAAACGACCGCAATATGAGGTTCGGCAAAGGTTAGGGATGTAAACCTCTATCCTAAGGGGTGCGAATTATGCACCGCAACTTAAATCTCCGCAGAAACTTTACGAAATTGTGACGCTATAGAGATTGCTCCAAGAGCTCATCCCAGCTTCCCGGAGGTGACCCCTTGGCCAACAGCTTTGAAAACACCAGGTAGGCATCGTCCTTTGCGCCATATGCTCGCAAGCTATCCGAAAAGTTCACCCAGCCCAAGATGATGATCTTGTTTACCGAGTCGAAACGGAAAAACAATCGGTACTGCCCGCCAAACTTAGCCCTGCGCCAAGCTCGATTTTCTGAACCCAAGGTGTTGCCCAACAAAAACTTTGGGTCTTGCGGGTTCAAAGGGATCAGATCAAACGCCAGTCGGTCCAAGGCAGCAAAGCGCTTTGTTTGCTCTGCCTGGAGATAACCGGTCGGGTTTCTGCGCTTCAGTTCAACAACTTGGTTGTACCACTTTGAGTACTGATCTTCGAAGTGCGGGTGGGCTAAAACCAACCAGCCGTGATATTCACCAAGCCTCAAGCCTTGGTTTCCGCATCCAGCCAGCCTTCGAGGTCGACCTCTTCGACTAGAGCATCCACACCCTTGGGTCTAACAAAAGGAGCGAGTTTGCCGGGGTTAGCTAGGAGGTCGTGCTCTAAGAATTTCAAGTAGGCGGAAACTACTGCATCATCCGAAGAGACGGAAGTCTCTTTGAACATCTCAACCTTGCCGCCGTCGAGCACGCGGAAGGCAATTGAGTCGCCCTCTTGCAAATCAAGCGCCTTGCGGGCGGCGATGGGGATTGTGACCTGCCCCTTGCTGGTGAGCTTTGCCTTGGATTCGATGTTTGCCATGACTCAATTGTAAGGAAAATTCCTTACAAGTCAATAGCTAAAAGTTGCGGGTCTTTTGCTCTCGAACCGCTTGGTTCATCTCGCGCTTGGCGTCGTGCTCTTTGAGAGTCTGACGCTTGTCGTAGTCCTTTTTACCCTTGGCCAGTGCGATCTCGACCTTGGCGTAGCCATCTTTGAAATACATGCTCAATGGAACCAGCGTGTAGCCGGACTCGCGAACCTTGCCCGCTAGCTTGCCAATTTCCTGGCGGTTCATCAGCAGCTTGCGCTTGCGCCTGGTGAAGTGGTTGGTCCAAGATCCCTCGAAGAACTCTGGGATGTGCACGTTCTCTAACCAAACCTCGCCGCGCTCTACCGAGGCAAAGCCATCGATTAGCGAGGCTCTACCGGCTCTGAGCGATTTGACTTCTGTTCCGGTTAGCACAATGCCGGCCTCGTACACGTCCTCGATGTGGTAATCGTGTCGGGCCTTACGGTTCTGGGCAATAACTTTTTGCCCACGTTCGCGTGGCATGGTGTTTCCCTTGATTAGGCCTTGAGGTAACGGTGGATAGACACACTTGAAGAGATGATCGCAAGAGTGGCGCCGATACCTAGTAGGTAGGGAGTAATCATAAGCGAATCCGCCACAGTAAAGAAGGACGTAAATGCCAGCTGCTTAGCCAGGTAGCCGGTCACAAAGTAGTGCGTGATTGCAACCGTGACTGAAGTTGCCAATAGCGCACCCAAAACCGCAGCCAATAATCCCTCCAGCACAAACGGCAACTGAATCGAAAAGCGCGATGCTCCAACCAGTCTCATGATCGAGATCTCGCGTCGTCTGGAGTGAGCGCTGAGGCGAATAGTGGTGGCAATCAAAAGCGTTGCGCTGAGCAGCATCACGGAGGCCACTCCTGCAGCCAGCAGGCTACCGGCGTTTAGGAAGTTGAAGATCTCATCAAGGTAGCTGCGCTGGTCCTTGATTTCCTCGACACCATCAAGACCGGAGAAGCTCTCCAGAATCAGCTCTGACTGAGTTGGGTCTTTGAGGTTTACCCAGAAAGCTTCGTTGAGCTGATCTGCCGTGATGTATTGCGCGGCTTGGGAGTCAGCAAACTGCTCTACAAACTTTGCATAAGCGGCTTCTTGGTTCTCGAAATAGTAGGTCTCGACATACGGGGCCAAGGTCTCACCGGCTAGCTGCTCTTCGATAGCCGCCTTTTGAGCATCCGATGCGCCACCGGCTGGGCAAGCTTCCTCAGGCGAGTAGTCGCTGCATAGGTAAATAGCAACCTGTGCTCTGTCATACCAGTAGGTCTTCATCTCGCCAATTTGCAACTGCAGCAATAGCGTCACGGCGACAAAGGTGAGCGACACGAAGGAAACCAAAATGATCGAGACGATCATCGAGATGTTGCTGCGAATACCCGCCCACATCTCGGAGAGGATGAAACCTAGCTTCACGCCTCACCGCCAAAGTCAATATCCGCAGGGCTGTCCGGGATGATCGGCATCGAGTCCGATGGGATTTCTCTATAGGAAGCGGTCTTGGCGTCACGGATGATGTGGCCGGCTTTGATTTCAACCACGCGCTTTTGCATGCGGTCCACGATCCCGCGGTCGTGGGTTGCCATAACGACTGTGGTGCCAGAGAGGTTGATGCGATCAAGCAGCGTCATGATCTCATTCGAAGTCGCAGGGTCTAAGTTTCCAGTTGGCTCATCCGCAAGCAATACCTCTGGGCGGTTTACCAGTGCCCTTGCGATTGCAACGCGCTGCTGCTCGCCACCGGATAGCGCAGAAGGCAATCGGTCGGCTTTTTGGCTCAGGCCAACCAGCTCCAATACGTCTGGCACAGCGGTCTCGATGAAGGCCTTTGGTCTGCCAATTACCTGCAGTGCGAAGGCGACGTTCTGATAAACGGTCTTGTTTGGCAAAAGCCTGAAGTCTTGGAATACCACGCCTAGCTTGCGACGAAACTGCGCAACCTTGCTGGCAGAAAGCTGGTTTAGGTTTTCGCCCAGCACAAGAACTTGACCCTGGTCAACGCGCTCTTCGCGAAGCATCAAACGCAGCATCGTGGATTTACCAGAACCCGAGGTTCCAACCAGAAACACAAACTCACCGCGCTGGATATCCAGCGACACCGAATCCAGCGCAGGAGCGTCTGCGCCTTTATAGGTCTTGGTTACATTTTCTAAGCGGATCATGTCCATCAAAGCCTAAGCCGAGCTAAGACATGTGCCGGCCTGCCACGACCGCAAATGGCTATTTGTCTGGATTGGCCCGCCAGCGAAGCCCTGCGGAGATAAAGCCTTCGATCTCGCCATCAAAAACCGCATCCGGGTTGTTGACCTCGTAGTTGTTTCGAAGGTCCTTCACCATCTGATATGGAGCAAGGACATAGGAACGCATCTGCTCGCCCCAGCTTGCCTTCACGTCTCCCGCAAGCTCTTTCTTCTTGGCATCTTCTTCCTGCTTCTTGAGAAGCAGCAGGCGAGACTGCAAAACCCTCATTGCCGCCGCTTTGTTCTGCAGCTGGCTCTTTTCGTTCTGACAAGAAACCACAATGCCCGATGGTAGGTGTGTGATTCGAACCGCTGAGTCGGTGGTGTTTACCGACTGACCACCGGGACCGGAAGACCTAAAGACATCGATGCGAATGTCATTCTCCGGAATCTCCACCACATCTGTGGTTTCAATAAGTGGCACAACTTCAACGGCGGCAAATGAAGTCTGTCTCTTACCGGCGGCGTTGAATGGGCTCATTCGCACCAAGCGATGGGTGCCAGATTCGACCGATAGCTGACCATAGGCAAAAGGTGCATCAACTTCAAAGACTGCGCTCTTAATGCCAGCGCCTTCGGCGTAAGAAATATCTAAAACCGTGGTCTTGTATTGCTGCTTCTCGCAGTAGCGCAAATACATGCGCATCAGCATCTCGGCAAAGTCGGTTGCGTCATCGCCACCGGCACCGGAGCGAATAGTCACGATTGCTCCGCGTGGGTCGTACTCACCATTTAGAAGAGTCTCGACCTCAAGCGAATCGACCATGGTCGCAATCGCCTTAAGTTCTCCCCTGGCTTCTAGCTTGGTTTCGGCATCGTCCTCGGTGTTAGCCATTTCGATCAAAACTTTGAGGTCCGCCAGGCGATCTGCAACATCATCAAGTTTTTGCTTCTTGGCCTTCAGGCGAGAGAGCTGGCTGGTGACTCGCTGAGCGGTTTCCTGGTCATTCCAGATATCTGGATTCGCCGCCTCTTTTTCCAAGCCAGCAATCTCAGCAGCTACTTCGGCTGGACGAGTGACGGCAAGAACCGATGCTAGAACTTCTTCAAGTCCTGCTAGTTCGCTAGAGAGATCGAGCTCTGCCATTAA
>NZ_CBCHRQ010000034.1:0-12561 GCF_965064355.1 Aquiluna sp. | reverse complement strand
GCGATGTGCATAAAGTGCTCGAAATCCATAGGCTTGAGCTTATGCGATTGTCTGTAGCCGACCACCCTTTGATTAAGCACAAGATCAGCATCCTTCGGGATGAATCAACCCCAAGCCCAATCTTCCGCTTGCTGGTTGAAGAGCTTGTGACTTTGCTTGCCTATGAGGCAACCAGAGATGTGCGCATCACCAAGGTAAAGATCAAGACCCCATTGGCAATCACCGAGGGCGAGAAGCTTTCCAAGCCAAGACCACTAATCGTTCCGGTTCTCAGAGCCGGTCTAGGCATGCTTGAGGGCATGACCAAGCTTCTGCCAAGCGCAGAGGTTGGCTTCCTAGGTATCAAGCGTGATGAAGAGACTCTCCAGCCATACACCTATGCCAACAGACTTCCAGATGACCTAGCTGACCGACAGGTCTACATCATTGACCCCATGCTCGCCACCGGTGGCACGCTAAATGATTCAATCGACTATGTATTTGAGCGCGGTGCCTCAAGCGTCACCTGCGTATGTCTAATTGGTGCCCCAGAGGGTGTCGAAAACGTAAAGCAGCACCTAAGCAGCAAGTGGCCTGGACGAAATGTTCATGTCCTTCTCGGTGCTCTCGATGAGAAGCTCAACGAGATTGGCTACATCGTTCCAGGTTTGGGTGATGCTGGCGATCGCCTTTACGGAACTGCAGCTAACTAGCCGAACCAGAAGCCTCCTAACCGGCTTGCATTTATCAACTTAAATGGAAATCCCCCCTGGCAAGCCAGGGGGGATTTCGGTTTACAGATTATTACTTAACAGTAACGGTCTGCTCGTTCTGTAGGTCGCCTGCAACCCATACCTTTACAAGTACGGTAGCGCCAACCTTGCTCTTACGAGAGAACACGTAGCTGTCGCTAGTTGCAGTTGCCTTGTACCACTTGCCGCCAACCTTGACAGTTACAGCTGAGCCCTTAGCGTTCTCAACACGTACTGCCCAACGGCCTTTGAATGAACCAACGACTACGTTGACCTCGGATGCAAGAGCAGGAGCTACTGCAACGGTCTTGGTGGTGGTTACAGCTGCCTTAGCAGTTCCAGTGCCGTCTGCATCGTAGGTAGCGGTGATAACAACGCTGCCCTCATCTGCAGATCCTAGAAGTACAGCAACAGTTGCCTCACCGCTGGCGTTTAGCTTGGTTGGAAGTGCTCCAACGAAACCTAGACCAGTAACGGTTACTGAGAAGGACTCGGTAACTGAGGTACCAGCTCCAGCAGCAACAGCGTTACCGTGCTCGTCAACTAGCTTCACGGTTGCAACCAGGGTCTTGCCAGGCAAGATGGTGTCAACAGAGACGATAGTTAGAACGGTTCCCTGGTTACCTAGAGCGGCAGCAGCAGTCACGGTGGTTGAAGCAGTTGCGGTTCCAGCTGCGTAGGTGAAGGTGGCAGCGCCAGCCTTTACTACGTAGGCAGAAACGGTCCACCAACCAGCGCCGTCAGCGAGGGTAGTGATGGTGTTTGCAACAGCCTTCTCATCCTGAGCAGCAGTTGAGAACATTGCTCCGGTTGAGGTTACTGACACAGACTGACCAGCGTGGTTTACGCGGCCGTTGATCTCTACCTTGTTGGTGTAACCAGCGGTGTTGCTGGTGGTTGCGCGAGCAATGGTTGCAGTAGCCGAGTGGGTAGGTGCAGTGTCGAACTTAGCTGCAACAGTGGTCGACTTGACCGCAACAGCAGACGCAGTGGTAGCAGACACGGTCGCCCAGTTAAGGGTGGTGGTGTTCTGCTTCTCTAGGTCTGAGTTGGTTACGTTCAAGGTAGTCGCCGAAGCGGTTGAGGTGAACTCAGCCTTAGCAGCTCCGCCAGTTACAGGTACGTACTTGGTGGTGCCGTCGTAAGCAACTACTAGTCGGTAACCAGCAGGAAGAGCAACCTTGAACTGGTCAGCAACGGTGTAGTCGATTGCGAATGCGCTCGAAGTTGCGACAGTGCGGTAGTTGTTTACTCCAACAGACTGGACGGTGTAAGCCGCATCCACCTGAGTTACTACCAAGTTGCCTGCAATTAGGTTCTGAGACTTGAACACGAAGGTGATCGTGTCGTTAGCCGCAAAGCCTACGGTTACAACGTTCACAACTGCGTTTCCGCTAGCGTCCGAGGTAACTGCAAGTGCAGTAGGAAGCGAAGCGTTAGTGGTGTAAACAGTGCCGTTTAGCGACAGGGTCTTGGTAGAGCTTAGGTTAGCTCCGGTTGAGGTTACTGCAGCGGTAACTGCAGCACCGGCAACAGCAACCGCGGTTGCGGAGGTGCTGTTCTTAACGTTTGCCTGAACAGCAAACGCGCTGTTTAGACGAGCAGATGCAACACCAGAGCTAACGTTTAGAGCGTTGACACCAACGACTGCAGAGCCAGTGATGGCCTTTACGGTGTTTGCAGCAACGGTAGCGGTGGTTGCGTTAGCACCAACCTTGGAGTTGTCAAATGTCACATAAGCCGAAACGGTGTGTGAAGCAGAGATGGCAGCAGCAAGTGATCTTGCGAAGGTGGTGGTAGCCGAAACAGAGGCTAGGTCCGTGCCGTTTAGAACTACAACAACTCCAACTAGCTTCTGAACCTGGCTGGTGTTGATGCCGGTCAGGGCAACGGTACCGGAGACAGTAACGTCAAGCTCAGCTGGGGTAGTTACTGCAACAGCAGTAGCAACGTCAGAGTACTTCTTGAAGCTAACGGTCTGAGGAGTGTTGAACTCGCCTGCGTCCAAGGTGCTGTTGTTGTTTGCGTCAACGAATGCGGTGACGGTTACATCGACAGAGCTTGAACTGGCGCTAGCGCCAGTGACGGCTAGCTTCACGAAGTTCTGGGTAAGTGCACCAGCGCCGTCGGCAGCAACGACCACAGAGGTAGAAGCGGCGTTAAGGGTGCCGGTTGCATTATTGGTGACTGAAGCGGAAGTTGAAACACCGTAAGAAACGGTTGCTCCAGCTGCCTTGTCGATCTTGTACTTCAACTGCTGCGCTTGCGCGGAGTTCTGGCCAGGAGCCAAAGATGCCTGCAGTGTGAAGTCCTCAGTCACGAACGTGTTATAAGCGGTACCTGCAGATGGAGCTAGTACTACCTCGCCTGCAGCCTGAGCTGGTGAAGTCACCAGACCAGAGAAGGCAATGGCAATAGCCGCGCCAATCGCAAGACCCCTACGAGTCGTGTTCTTGAACATTCGTTCTCTTTCTTCTTGGTTTCCAGGAACCCATATGGAGCGCCTGGTTTGAGAGCGTGCAACCACCAACCAAGCAGGAGGATACAAACTCTCTAGTTAAGGGTAACGGACTTGTTGTCCGGACATTACGCTCGAAACGCAAGTTTCTTTAAATAAGAACTTGAAGGTTTCTAGCTACGAGGGATGAAATTTAGGCTTGAGGAGACAATTTCGCCCTCAGCGCTCAGTGTTACAACCACCTTTACGGCGGAGGAGGAGACCCTGGTGTCGCCAATTGCGAGGTAACCGTAGGTTCCAGAAGTATCGCCAACCAATAGGTCGGTGGCAATGTAGGTAAGGGTTACTGAGCCATCCGAGTTCAAGGTCTTCTCAGCGTGATCAACCTTGGTACCAGCCACAAAGGTGGTTCCAGAAACATCGAATGAGATCCAAGCTCCGCTAACACCACGAGTTGTCGCAAGGTCATAAGAAATAATCGCCTTGAGGCCGTTAGAACCTGAGACAGACACTGTTCCCAGGTTGCCATTGCTCACCAGTGCGTCAGCACTGACTTGGCCCTCGCGGCTAAGCATATTCACAGTGGTGACGCTAAGTGCATTGCGCATGGCATTCTCAGCCTGCTTTTGGGCAACTGCCTCGGCTGTCGGTGCAGGAGCTGGCTTTGGGGTCACGTTGCTAGCTGGGGCAATAGTCAACGTGGTGTTGGTTGCCACTGCGATATCTTGAGTCGCAACTACCTCCGCACCTGGACCTGGCTCGTCAGTTGGTAGAACTTCAGCCTCGGTCTGGGCCACTGGAGTCTCAGGCGAAGTGATGGTTGGCTCTGGGAGCGCGATCTGCTCGCTTACAACATCGTTGGAGAGGTTGGGAACCACGCCAATTGCAATTGCCAATACCAGAAGGAATGCACCGGCTGCTGAGATGTACTTGCCGCTCTCGGCTGCTGCCTTGCGGGCTGCAATGGAAAGAATTTGCGAAACAGTCTTGCCTGCGGTCTCGGCTTCGCCAACCAATGCCTTCTTGAACGCAGATCGAGCGCGGAACAAAAGCTGACGGAAAGCGTTGTCGGAGAGGTTCATCTGAGCCGCTACAACCTCAGCGGACTTCTCCTCATACAAAGTCGCGATCAGCGCTTCGCGCTGACGCGGTTGCAGTTTTGCAAGCGCCAGGCTCACGATGGCTGCATCGTCAGCGTGCTCTAGCGAGTCGCTCATCTCTGGAAGGTTTGCTGCAAACTCAGGATGGTCATCAATTGGAGAAAAACTTGCTCTGGAGTTGGCACGAATTACATCCAGCGCTAAAAGCCTGGTCTTCCACTTCAAAAAGCGCAGCACGCCAACTTCGGAGTCCAGCTCCGGAAGCGTGGTCATTAGATATAGGAATGCATCCTGCACAACCTCTTCAACCTGAGAGCGGTTGGTTAGGAAGCGACGAGCGTGGCGCTCAAGGTGTGGGCGGAAGCGAACGTAGATGCTCGAGAAGTCTTGGGCTGTCCAGTCTTTTAGGACCGCAGGGGTCAAAGAGTCAGCAAAGTGCTCTTTGAATTCGGGCAGGCCAAACTCCTCGTCAGTCTCTTGATCCAAGAGCTGCTCGAGTGGATCTTCTCTATAAAGATCTTCGCCTGAGTCGTTTGCCATTACTTCCAATATACGCGGGCTGTCAATAGGCGTTACGGTCCCAGCGAGTTTAGGTTTCACAGATAAACTCTGGGCTTGTGAAGGTAACTGTTATTGGTCTTGGATATCTGGGCGCAACACACGCTGTTGCCATGGCAGAACTTGGCCACGAGGTAATAGGTATTGAGCCAGATTCCAAGAAACTCGAGTCCCTCGCAGCTGGCATATTGCCATTCCACGAACCCGGCCTTGATGCTGCCTTGCCAAAGGCAATCTCGAGTGGAAAACTGACATTCCAGTCGGAGCACAATGAGCTTTCGGCGAGCGCCGACCTCCACTTCATCTGCGTTGGCACACCTCAAACCAAAGGCAGCGACGCTGCCGACACCACCTATGTGGTTGCCGCAGCCAAAGAGCTTGCGAAATGGATCAAGCCAACCTCGGTGGTTGCCGGGAAGTCCACGGTTCCAGTTGGAACTGCAGCAACCCTTCGTGCGGCCATGAATGAGATTGCCGGCTTTGATGTTCACCTAGCGTGGAACCCTGAATTTCTTCGTGAGGGCACTGCCCTTGAGGATTCGCTAAAGCCAGACCGCATTGTGGTTGGCTCCTGGAGTCAGCACTCGGTAGATGTGTTGCGTAAGGTCTACGCGCCAATCCTTGCCACCGGCACCCCGTTTCTGGAACTTGATGTCCCAACCGCTGAGTTGGTGAAGGTCGCGGCTAATGCATTTTTGGCAACCAAGATTAGCTTCATCAATGCCATGGCCGAGGTGGCTGAGGTATCGGGTGCTGATGCGGTAGCAC
This sequence comes from Aquiluna sp., assembly GCF_965064355.1. Lineage (NCBI taxonomy): Bacteria > Bacillati > Actinomycetota > Actinomycetes > Micrococcales > Microbacteriaceae > Aquiluna > Aquiluna sp. The sequence goes on along the minus strand of NZ_CBCHRQ010000034.1, from coordinate 6,946 downwards.
TTGCCAAGGCGATTGGTTATGACGAGCGCATTGGCAACAAGTTCCTCAGAACCGGTATTGGCTTTGGTGGCGGTTGCCTGCCAAAGGACATTCGTGGCTTTGTGGCAAGAGCCGAAGAACTTGGTGTTGGTTCGGCCGTTGACTTCCTAAAAGATGTAGACGCCGTAAATCTTCGTAGGCGAGACAAAGTTGTCGAGCTCGCGAAGCAAGAACTTGGATCACTAAGTGGCAAAGCCATCACGATGCTCGGCATCTCCTTTAAGCCAGACAGCGATGACCTAAGAGACTCCCCTGCATTGGAAATCTCTCAGCGACTAACGGCACTCGGCGCAAAGGTGACGGTCCACGATCCGGTATCACTCACCCCGCTTGCCACCCGCTCCCCTGAGCTTTATCGCGAAGATGACTTACTCAAAGCAGCCACCGGTGCAAACCTTGTGATTCTAGGAACCGAGTGGAAGCTGTATCGCGAGATCGACCCGGTTGAATTTGGCAAGGTAGTCGCAACTAAGACCCTCATCGATGGCAGAAATGTTTTGGATGTATCAAAGTGGCAAGCAGCCGGCTGGCGAGTGATTGCGCTTGGTAGAAACGTCCACAATGGCTAAAGCTCTAAAAAACATCAGCTTCGTGATGCCGGTTCTCAATGAAGAGGCTTATCTCGCTACCGCTGTTGAGTCTGTGTTTAGCCAGGTGGTTCCCGGCGAGATGGAATTGGTTTTGGCTCTTGGCCCATCCAAAGACAAGACCGATGAGGTAGCGCAAAAGCTGAAGAAGAAGTACGGGGCGAAGCTGCAGCTGGTTCACTCCCCCGGGCTTACCTCTATTTCACTGAATCTTGCGATCGCAAAAGCTAAGTACGAAGTTGTCTTGCGAGTGGATGCCCACTCCGAACTCTCCGAGGGTTATGCCGCATTAGCGGTAAAGGTTTTGAATGAAACTGGCGCTGCGAACGTTGGCGGCATGATGGTTGCCAAAGGCAAGAACGATTTCCAGTCTGCAGTTGCCTACGGCTACAACAACAAAGTTGGCCTCGGTGGTGGTTCCTTCCACGTTGGTGGTGAGGCGGGTCCCGCCGACACTGTTTACCTTGGCGTATTTAGAAAATCTGCCATCGAGCAGGTCGGTGGTTTCTCGGAAGCCTGGGTTCGCGGTCAAGACTGGGAGCTAAACCAAAGACTTAGAAATGCCGGGCTGATTGTTTGGTTCGACCCAAGACTTCAGGTTGGCTACTTCCCAAGAAGTGACTGGCGGTCGCTAGCAAAGCAGTTTTTCAAGACCGGCGTTTGGCGCGGAGCACTAACTCGCGAGAACCCAGCCGGTTCTTCGGTTAGGTACTGGATTCCACCGCTACTGGTGTTTGGCACGCTGTTCTGGTTCCCGGTCGGGATATACCTATTGGGAATTGCGATCTTGGCTGGAAGCGCCAAAGACATTACCGAGCGCCAGAAGCTATGGCTGATGGTTGTGCTGCCGACCATGCACTATGCCTGGGGCACAGGTTTTTGGTGGGGGCTATTTCGGGGCAATAAAACAACCTAGCTGGTAGATTTTGGGCGTGAGTAACCGCGACGTAGTGATCTGTAGCTTCTATACCCCGGACGAGTATTACGGGGGTCATGCCCGAGAACTTCGGGAGCAGCTCGAATCTTTGGGCATTAGCCACGAGCTTCTAGAAATTCAAAAGCGTCCCGGTGAGGACTGGGCCGATGTCACTCGGCGCAAGATTGGCTTTATCCGCGACATCTGCCACAAGCACCCAGACAAGATGGTGTTCTGGATCGATGTTGACTGCCGCATCACTCACCTACCGGACTACATCACCAACACCACCGCGGACTTTATTGGCTTCCAACGCAGCTTTGGTTCTCCACTGCAGATTGGTTACCACAACCGCACCCGATTCTGGGAGCCAAGCTTCTGGGGTGTAAACGCAACCGAGCAGGGTCGCAAGATTGTTGATGATGCCTACGAACTTGAGCAGCGTGCCGTTCTAAAAGCAACCGACGACTACTTCCTTGAAGAGGCTTGGCGAGCCAATTCGCGCAAGATCACCTTCCAGATGATTCCTTCCACCGCGATTGTTCGTGACCGCAAGCTGCTAGAGCCTGGGGCACGCGAGCCGTTCTTTGAATTTGGTTCCTCTGGAAACGTGGCAGATTTCAAGGACAAGGTTGTGCAGCACGGCACCGGCGCAAAGCTCTCTCCAAAAAAGAAGCTGCTAAAGCAGGCTAAGAAGTTGGAAAAGGCACTGCCAGATTCCATCAAAAAGCCGCTTCGCCGCATTGCAGATTCGACCGGTCTAACCGGCATCCTCACCGCGGGCAGCACCAGAAGCATTGATCCGGCGCGCTCTCGCATGATTGGCGAGATTCTCGGTGGCGGCATCAAGGGTGATGGTGAACTGTATGTAAAGGCCAAGGCCGAGTTCGACAACAAATACATCGCCTCCTATGGCGAAGAGTCGATCATTCACGCGGCCGAGGCTTTCTTGAGCTACTCCGCAAAAGAGTCTGAGAAGAAGATCAAGCTGGCCTGGTGGTCAAAGCCGTTCCCTGGAAACTTTGGTGACTGGCTAAGCCCGCTTATCGTCTCGCACTACACCGATGCAGCCCTGACTATTCAGTCACCGGTGAAGCCGGCTGGCAAGAAGCACATCATCGCGCTTGGTTCGATTGGAAGATTCATTAAATCCAACTCGGTGGTTTTGGGAACCGGTATCTCGACCGATGACATCCAGCTAAACCCAAAGGCGGACTACGTGTCCGTCCGCGGACCTATTACCGCTCGCGTACTAAAAGAATCTGGTGGCCCTACCGTTATTGCCTTTGGTGACCCTGGTATTGCAATCAGCCGCATCATCCCCGTGAAGAGGGGAAAGACCAACGGTCGCATCGCGTTTGTGCGTCACTTCTCTCACACCTCTATACCTATGCAGCTTCCGGCAAACATGGACGAGCTATCGGTCCTGATGTCAAAGCCAGAGGCCATTAAAGAATTCGTTGCGGAGCTTGCAAAGTATGACAAGGTGCTCACCTCCGCCATGCACGTGATGATTACCTGTCAGTCATATGGCATTCCATGTGGTTTGGTGACTTTTGCAGGTTACGAGGAGAACGTTCACGGCTCTGGCATCAAGTACGAGGACTATGCCCTTGGGGCTGATGTTGAGGTTATGAACCCTCAGGTGATTGGCCTTGACCTAAGAAAAGAAAACCTCGATCAGCTGATTCGGGACATTTCAGTTTCCGAGGCGAAGAAGGATGAGGTCGAAGACCACATTCGCCAAGCCCTGCAAAGGTTTGGGAAGAAGTAGCCTTGCGCACAATCTTTACCCAGCTGTTTGCAGCCACCAAGCTCTTGGTCCCAACCAAGCGCTATCGCTGGCAACTAATGCTGCTGGTTTTGATTGCAGCCATGATCCCGGTAACGGAACTGTTGGTAGCCAAGCTCTTCACAGACTTGGTTATCGCCGGTAACTCCAAACCTATCGCTGAGATTATTTTGCAGCTGCTTTTGTTTGCGGTTTTGTTTGTCTCCACCAGAATCGCGAACTACCTGCAGAAGACCTACCGCGTTAAGTTCTTCGACAAGGCATTTGGCGCTGACACCAGGGAGAAGAGCTCGACCAAGGAGTCTTGGGAGTGGGCAATGGGGCTGGAGCTGGTAAATGCGCTTTCCTTTATTACCCAGATGTTTGTGATTGCCTCGATGCTAATTGTGCTCTCCCCAAACTTTGGGCTGCTCAACCTGTTGCTCATCGTCCTGGTGCTTCAGTTGATGGGGGTGCTATTCAAGCGGCAGCTCAAGAAGCAGCGCGGGTTCGTTGAGAAAAAGCGTGCCAAGAAGACCGTTACCCCGGCAGAGCGCTTGGGTTCAAGAATTCAGCAGGCAGAGTTTGCAACCCTGATGGCATCTTTTGGTGTTGTGGTGCTCCTTGCCGTTTTGATCTGGTTCAGCCTTGAGGGATGGGTTTCACTTTCAAATGCAATCGTGCTGTTCCTAGCGCTTCGAATCCAGAACACCACCTTTAGCTCGGTGTCCTCATCGCTAATGCGCTTTGCCAGAGCCAAGGCCAACAGCTTCTAATGTCCCCCAAGCTAACCCTTGGTTATTCGACCCTCGCCGAGCGCGTCGCAACCCTGGTTGAACCCCCAAGCAATCCGAATTGGGAAACCGTGCTTGTGGTGCAGAACCCAAACCAAATCGATTGGCAAGGGCAATGGTTCAAAGAGCTGTCGGCCCGCAAAGACTTCCGACACCATGAGCTCACAAGCAAAGGTGTAGCAAAAAGCCGCAACCATGCCATAGATCTTGCCCAAGGCGAGTACCTGATCTTCAGCGATGACGACATCACCTTCAACGAGTTTGGCCTTCGCCAAGCAATTGAATTCCTAGATGCACATCCCGATGTCTCGCTGCTGCTTGGTCAGGCAACCGATGACTCGGGAGCTCTGAGAAAGAGCTATCCGGCAACTGTCGAAAAGCTTGGAAGTTTCAACTCCGCAAGAGCCGCCACCTACGAAATGATCATTCGAGTAGCAGAGGTCCGCAGGCTGGGTGTTCGGTTCGACGAGGACTTTGGTGCTGGAGCTAAGAACTACCTCGGCGATGAGTACATCTTTGTGGTTGACCTAATCAGAGCCGGTGGCAAGGCAGTTTTTGCGCCAATTACTTTGGCTCAGCACCCAACCGAATCCTCCGGTTCTAGATGGGGCAGTGCCCAAGACCGCAGGGCAAGGGCAGCTATCTTTACTCGAGTCTTTGGTGTATTTGCACCTTTTGTCAGGCTGTCCTTTGGAATCAGGCGCAGAAGAGAGCTTGGGTCACTAAAGAACCTCATACTTTTTGTAATGGGTCGCTAGCAATTTCTTAACCCTATGAGTCCAAGAACTAGCCCTAGGTGAATACGTCGAGTTATCCCTCTAGGCTTATCCCATGTCTATTTCGCGCTTTCACGTCACCAAGGCAGTAATTCCAGTGGCAGGTCTGGGGACTCGTTTCTTGCCAGCCACCAAGGCAATGCCAAAAGAGATGCTGCCAATTGTCGACAAGCCAGTTATTCAGTACGTGGTTGAAGAAGCTGTAGAAGCTGGACTAATTGACCTGTTGATGATCACCGGCCGAAACAAGAATGCCCTCGAAAATCACTTTGACCGGGTTGCCGAACTTGAACAGGTTTTGGCTAAAAAGGGCGATGAAAAGAAGCTTTTTGCGGTTCAGGAATCTTCTCACCTGGCAGATATCCACTACACCCGCCAGGGTGACCCGCGCGGTCTAGGTCACGCAGTTCTGCGAGCCAAGTCACACGTTGGTGAGCACAGCTTTGCGGTGCTATTGGGCGACGATGTTATTGACAATCGCGACCCAATCCTGCCTCGCATGCTTGAGGTTCACCAGCAGACCGGAGATAACGTCATCGCCCTGATGGTTGTCCCAATGGATCAGATTCACCTCTACGGCTGTGCATCGGCTGACGCCACAAACCAGTCGGACGTGGTTCAGGTCAACGGCCTAGTTGAAAAGCCAAGCGCGGAAGAAGCACCATCGAACCTTGCCGTAATTGGACGCTATGTGCTGCGCCCAGAGATCTTTGACATCCTAGAAAAAACTGACCCGGGCCGCGGTGGCGAGATTCAGCTCACCGATGCTCTGCAGTATGCGGCTGCGCACCCAGAAGTTGCAGGCGGAGTCCGTGGCGTGGTCTTCACCGGAAGACGCTATGACACCGGTGACAAGCTCGACTTCATCAAAGCAACCCTGAAGATCGGTATCGATCGAGATGACATTGGCAAGGACCTTAGGTCCTGGCTGAAGGAGTTTGCTACTGATCTTTAGTGCGACGGCACTTTTCTGAGCAGTACTTCACTTGATCCCAAGTCTTTTCCCACTTTTTGCGCCAAACCATTGGTTTTTGGCAACGCAGGCAGAGTTTCTCGGGCAGGTTTTCCTTCTTTACCCCGCGCACGGACTACTCGGTTTCTTCGACGACTTCAGGCTTGGTAATGGTTAGCTTCGATTTTGGAAGATCCATCATTTCAAACCAGGTGTTACCCATCGCAAGCCTGACCGGTTCACCAGTTGTAAGGGTGTAGCGAATTGGCTGATCGTTACCGGCCTTGGTCCAAACTGCCTTGAGGTAGAAACCCTCGCTAAAGATGTGAGCAACGCCGGTGTTGTCGTTGATCTTGGCCTTTGGAATCGCTCCGTACTTAGGGTCGATAAAGCTCAAGTCGTGCTCCACCTCCATGACGATTACGTTCTTCGCAATGACCTGATCGCCACCTTCTTGCAGGTGCTCGGTCTTGTCCATCCAGCGAAACCAAACTGGCTCGGAAGTGGCAGTCCACGGTAGTGCTGCGGTGCCTGGCTTCCAGGTCGAGCGCAGCGAGGTGTACTTCACGTCAATCTCGGTTACCGCTTCACCTAGTTCAACCGCGCTTGGTAAGGCGTCAAAGACTAGAGACTGGGTTGGGGCTGGTTGCTCGATGTGGATCGACTGCAACTTCTGAGCGCGGAAGAACAGGTTCCACGGGGCGTTTCTCGATGGCTCGCGGAAGTAGGTGTCATTGCCGTTCTCGGTGTCTTCATCGCTCATCACCAAACCGGTGTCGCGAGCAGCGTTCTTGAACGGGGCTTGACCGCCCGAGAAAACAAATACACCGCCGTACTGATCGATGATGCTGGCATCAACCGGACGAACTGAGCGCACCGGACCAATACTCTCTGGCATGCGGGAGTGCCAAACCGGAAGCAACCTGGTCATGCCGCCTTCGACGCGGGTCACGTAAACAATGTCGGCATCGTTCAGCGCAAGCTGTGGGCGACCAGAGAAGGTGTTGTCGATCTTTGCGGAAACCGCGGAAAGTGCTAGGTAAGGATTTGTGCCCTCAAGGTACTGCACACCAGTTAGTGGCGCGGTTAGGTAAACCGGCTCCGGAGCCGG
>NZ_CBCHRQ010000033.1:0-12575 GCF_965064355.1 Aquiluna sp. | reverse complement strand
GCCTAAGCCCGACGCTCTATCTTAGTGCGCGGATGCGAAAGCCTCTAGTCGAGAAATGCTTCTTTGCTTGCCTAAGAACTCCATGCATTCGAAAAGCGGTGGGGTAACCCTTCTCCCCGAGAAGGCGGTTCGAATTGGACCAAAAGCATTTCTTGGCTTCTCGCCTAACCCCTCGACCAAAGCCTCGCTGAGCTTGGCCTGAATCGCATCGGTGGTGAAATCCGTGAGGTCTCGAAGTGCCGAAACGGCGGTCTGGATGATCAACTTGGCATTCTCAGGAAGCTGCTCTAGAGCATCTGCCTCATAGTGCAGCTGGTCGTCGGATTGGAACATGAAGCCCAACATGCCAGCTGCCTCAGAAAGGACCGTGATGCGCTCCTGGACCAGTGGCGAAAGCTTGTGAAGTAGCTCCAACTGCTCGGTGCTACAAGCGGCAGGTAGCACCCCTGCGGACTGAAGGTAAGGCAGGATTCTTGCCTCGAAGTCAGCTGGCTCAAGCAGTCGAATGTGAGAGGCGTTGATGGAGTCAGCCTTCTTCTGATCAAAGCGAGCCGGGTTGGGGTTCACGTTCGCCACATCGAAGTTTGCGCAAAGCTCGTCGAGGGTAAAGATGTCGCGATCTGCGGCAATCGACCAACCCAACAGCGATAGGTAATTTAGAAGACCCTCTGGGATAAAGCCACGGTCTTTGTGCAAAAAGAGGTTGCTCTCTGGGTTTCGCTTAGAAAGCTTCTTGTTTCCCTCGCCCATTACAAATGGCAGGTGGCCAAAGCGTGGGATGAACTTGGTGATTCCCGCCTCAAACATCGCGTTGTATAGCGCAATCTGACGTGGCGTAGAGGAAAGCAAGTCTTCACCTCGCAGCACGTGAGTGATGCCCATCAAAGCGTCATCTACCGGGTTCACCAGTGTGTAGAGCGGTTGACCGCCTGGTCGAACCACCACGAAGTCAGGGAAAGATCCAGCTGGGAAAGTAATCTCGCCGCGCACTAGGTCGTCAAATGTAATGTCTTGGTCCGGAACTCTTAGGCGAAGTGCCGGCTGGCGTCCCTCCGCCAGGTAGCGCTCGCGGTCGGCTTGAGATAGCTCGCGTTCTGAATTGTCATAGCCAAGCTGAACCGCTCTGCCATTGGCCTTATTGCGCTCTTCGATTTCCTCGGCGCTGAGGAAAGACTCGTAAACGTGACCAGACTCTTTTAGCTTGTCAATCACATCCATGTAGATCTCGGTACGCTGAGACTGTCGGTATGGCTCGTGCGGGCCACCGACCTCAACCCCCTCGTCCCAATCCATGCCCAACCAGCGCAGGGCATCAATGATCTGGTGGTAGCTCTCTTCCGAGTCACGCGCTGCATCGGTGTCCTCGATGCGGAAAACAAATGTGCCGCCTACTCTTCTGGCATATGCCCAGTTGAAAAGTGCGGTTCTAACCAACCCAACGTGTGGGGTTCCGGTTGGAGATGGGCAAAAGCGGACTCGAATCTCTGAGCCGGTGGCGATTGTGGTGGGTGCGGTAATTAGCGTCATAACAACTGACAAGCTTAGGCAACTTGGTTACGTAAAACGCCAATACCCTCAATCTCACACTCAACCAAATCGCCGTGATTCATTCGAGAGATTCCCGCTGGAGAGCCGGTGAGAATGACGTCACCAGGGAAAAGAGTGACGTTTTCCGATACATACGAAACGAGGGTTTCCACATCGAAGATCATGTCTTTGGTGTTGGCGTGCTGACGTAGTTCACCGTGAACCCGCGAATCTAAACGCTTACCCCTTGGGTCGAAGTCGGTCTCAATCCATGGGCCTAGCGGGCAGAAGGTATCAAAACCCTTTGATCTTGCCCACTGCAAGTCGGAGAACTGAATGTCCCTAGCGGTGATGTCATTTCCAATGGTGTAGCCGAAGATGTGGCTCATGACTTCACCCTTGGAGATGTTCTTCGCCTGCTTACCGATTACGACCGCAAGCTCAACTTCTACTTCAACCTGGTCAGATTGGTGTGGCAACACGATGGTGTCCCCCGTGCCAATGATGGCGCTAACCGGCTTGAAAAACATAAGAGGCTCATCTGGCACATCCTGCGAAATTTCAGCTGCGTGAGCGGCGAAGTTCATGCCGATGCAGATGATTTTGCTTGGGGTAACCGGTGCCAAAAGTTGAATCTGATCTAGGGCGACAGTTTGCCCAGAAAGTTCCTTGGATTCAAATGGATTACCCGCAAACAGGGAGACCTGTTCTCCAACCACCGAACCGAATCTAATCTCGCCGTTGAGATTGAATCTTGCAATTCTCATTCGCTTAGTCTGCCAGCTTATGCATCCAGTTGTGACGATCTGGAACAGTTCCATACTGAATTCCAGTCAACTCCGCTCTCATCTGAGCAGTGAGTTCTCCTGGCTCGTTGCCGCCAATAACGATTTCCTCTTGCTCTGACTTGAAGATGCCAACCGGGGTAATCACCGCCGCGGTGCCACAGGCAAAGACTTCAACGATGTCGTTTGCCTTGACACCATTGCGAACCTCATCGAGAGTCACCTTGCGCTCTTGAACCTCAAGGCCCCGATCGCGAAGCAGTGTGACCAAAGAGTCTCTGGTGATGCCGCGCAAAATTGTGCCATCCAGCGCAGGAGTCACAACGTGGCCGTCTTTGTAGACAAAGAACAGGTTCATCCCACCCAGTTCTTCGATGTAGGTTGCGCTCTCGGCATCTAGGAACATCACCTGGCTGCAGCCGTTTTCGAGGCCCTTGGACTGAGCCAACAAGGATGCCGCATAGTTACCACCGGTCTTTGCCTCACCGGTGCCGTGCTTTCCAGCACGAGCCGAATCCAGTGCAATCCAAATCGCTACCGGCTTTAGTCCGCCGGTGAAATAAGGACCAACCGGAGATGCGATAACGCGGTATTCCACGCGCTGAGCTGCACGGACACCCAAGAAGTTCTCGGCAGCAATCTCAAAAGGTCTGAAGTACAGGGTCTTCTCGCCCTCAGGAGCTGGAACCCAATCACCATCTACCGCGATTAGCTGTCTGAGTGACTCAATAAACACCTCGGTAGGTAGCTCAGGCAGTGCCATGCGGTGAGCTGAGCGCTGAAGACGCTTGGCATTGGCCTCAGGCCTAAATGTCCAGATCGAGCCGTCCTGGTGGCGGTATGCCTTTATGCCCTCGAAGATTTCCTGGCCATAGTGCAAAACGGCAGCCGAGGGATCCATCATGATTGGGCCGTAAGGGATGACCTCGGCGGAGTGCCAACCCTTGTCCTTCTCCCAGACCACAACAACCTGGTGGTCGGTGAGCTTTGCACCAAAGACCGGGTTTGCGAGAATCGCATCGCGCTCACTGACTGGAGTTGGGTTTGGGTTTCGGGTTACCTTGAAGTCCATGATCGTCACCTATATAAGCTCCAGGATGCTTTGAGCAACCTGATCGGTCGAACGCTTTGAATCCCCGCGGTGAGCTAGGTCTTGCGCTACCGCTTTTTCGATCCTGACTGCCGCCTCGGTGTAGCCGAGGGTTCTGGCCAAAAGGGCTGCAGAAAGGATTGCTGCAGTTGGATCAGCGAGATTTTTGCCCGCGATATCCGGAGCTGAGCCATGAACGGGTTCGAACATGGATGGGAAAGCTCCAGTTGGATTTAGGTTAGCCGAAGCAGCCAAGCCAATGCCACCGCAAATAGCGGCTGCAAGGTCAGTGATGATGTCACCAAAGAGGTTGTCGGTCACAATCACATCGAACCGCTCTGGGGAACTAACCATGTGAATGGTGGCAGCGTCGATGTGCATGTAGTCGTGGGTCACCTTTGGATACTTGAGAGAAACCTCTTCAACCATGCGTAGCCAAATCTTGCCGGCGTGCACGAGGACGTTGGTTTTGTGAACCAGGGTGACGTGCTTGCGCTCACGGTTCGATGCCAGGTTGAAGGCGTATTCCACTGCTCTGCGAACACCAAAAGCGGTGTTTACTGAAACCTCGTTGGCGACCTCTTGGTCGGTGCCCTGGCGGATAGCTCCGCCATTTCCAACGTATGGACCTTCGGTGCCTTCGCGAACAACCACAAAATCGATGTTCTTGGCATTTGAAAGCGGTGAGACCACTCCATCAAAGAGTTTCGATGGGCGAAGGTTGATGTGGTGGTCAAAAGCAAAGCGAAGCTTCAGCAAAAGCCCGCGCTCCAAAACTCCTGATGGAACCCTCGGGTCTCCAATTGCTCCAAGCAGAATCGCATCGTGCTTGGCCAACTGCTCAAGGTCGTTTTCTGTAAGTGCCTCGCCGGTTGCAAGGTAGCGATCAGAACCCAGGTCATAGCTTTTGATGTCGAGTTCTACTCCGCCAAGAGCCTTCTCCAAGGCGGCAATGCCGACAGAGGTGACCTCAGGACCGATGCCGTCACCGGCTACCACAGCAAGATTGATGGATTTCAAAACTAGGCCTCACAGATTGTTTAGAACAACCTTATTGCCTTTTGCCCATGCTCACAGGGCTAACCCCTGCTCAGACATGGCAAACTAGAGCAAGTCTTTCTGGCTTGAAGCCAGATTTATGAAAGGGATGACAAATGGCTAATGAAGTAACTATCGACGAACTAGAAGGCGCAATCGCACAGGGTGCATTTGTTGTTGATGTGAGAGAAGACCACGAATTCGAGGCCGGCCACGTCCCTCAGGCCCACCACATTCCACTCAGCACCGTCCCGGAGAACACCGAACTGTTGCCTCAGGACGAGACTATTTGGATTATCTGCCAGGGTGGGGTTCGCAGTATGAGGGCTGCCGAATACCTTGAGGCTCAGGGTTTTGATGTCGTTTCGGTTGCCGGCGGCACTGGCAGCTGGATTTCTGCTGGCAAAGAAGTTTCGCTAGACCCTAGCCTCTAAAAAAGTCGGATCTAAGGCTTAGTAAGCCTCAGAAATCGAGATTGCCTGCATAACATCGGCCTTGATCTCAGTGCGGAGCTTCTCCAAAATCTCATGGGCGACTGGGGAGTCAACGGTAATTACGCTGAGTGCCTTGCCGCCTTTTTGCTGACGGGCGATGGTCATTGCAGCGATGTTTACCGATGCCTCGGCAAATGCCTTGCCGTAAACGGCCACGATGCCCGGACGGTCTTGGTAGACCATGACAACCATGTGGTCAGCCATTGAAAGCTCAACGTCGTAACCGTTGATCGAGACAACCTTCTGGTGGTGCTTAGGTCCAATAACTGTGCCGCCAGCAGAAACTACCGAGCCATCTGAAAGCACAGCCTTCAAGGTTGTGACATTGCGATATTCATCGCTCTCGGTTGCCTGAGTTAGACGAACCTCAACCCCGCGCTGCTCTGCCATTAGCGGAGCATTCACGTAGGAAACCTGCTCGGTAACCATGGTCTGGAACAATCCCTTTAGCGCCGCCAACTTCAAGACGGTGACATCGTGAGCCGCGATCTCTCCCCTGGCTTCAAACTCAACCGAAACGATCGAGGTGTGAGCAAGACCGGCCACAATCTGGCCAAGTTTCTCGGCTAGTGGAATTCCTGGCTTCACGGATGCATCGATAACACCACCGGCGACATTCACCGCGTCTGGCACGAGGTCGCCAGCGAGTGCAAGGCGTACCGAACGAGCAACCGAGATACCGGCCTTTTCCTGGGCCTCATCGGTTGATGCGCCAAGGTGTGGGGTAACCAAGATGTTTTCCAAAGTTAGAAGTGGTGAATCCTTTGGAGGCTCGTTTACGAATACGTCCAAACCAGCACCTGCGATGCGGTTGGTCTTTAGAGCTGCGTAGAGCGCAGCCTCGTCGATGATTCCACCGCGCGAGCAGTTCACGATGCGAAGGTTTGACTTAGCAATCGCGAACTGGTCTGTTGAGATCATGCCGGTGGTCTCAGGAGTCTTAGGAATGTGGATGGTTATGAAGTCAGCACGCTTCATCATCTGATCCATGTCCACCAGCTCAACGCCGATTTGCTCAGCACGAGCCTGGGTCACATAAGGGTCATAGCCAATCAGCGTCACACCAAAGCCAGCCAGACGCTGCGCCACCAAGGTTCCGATGCGCCCTAGGCCAATGATTCCGATGGTCTTCTCATAGAGCTCGACACCGGTGTACTTTGCGCGCTTCCACTCACCGTTTTTTAGCGATGCGTTGGCATCTGGGATGTGGCGAGATAGCGCCATTAGCTGGGTAATCGCCAGCTCGGCAGCGGAGATCACGTTGGAGGTTGGTGCGTTCACAACCATTACGCCAGCATTAGTTGATGCCTTGATGTCGACGTTGTCTAGACCCACTCCAGCGCGGGCGATGACCTTAAGCTTTGGAGCGGCGGCAATAGCCTCTTCGTCCATTTTGGTGGCAGAGCGAATCAATACGGCATTCGCATCGGCAAGTGCCGGAAGCAGCTTTGAGCGATTCGCACCATCTACGTGGCGAATCTCAAAATCAGGACCAAGGGCTTCAACTGTGGCAGGCGAAAGCTCTTCGGCAATTAGAACAACTGGCTTAGACAATGGCAAACCTAACGTCGTTATCGACAGCGATGGGAATGTCTAAAGTCTAGCCGAAGAAGCTGGATTTAGGCATTGACCCAGAATAGCCAAAAACCCCCGATTCCTCGGGGGTTTTTGATTGATATTTAGCGGGCGGCGCTGCCTTCTTGGTAGTCGTCGTCAGTCTTGATCCAGCTGAACAGCTTGCGTAGTTCGCGGCCGGTGGCCTCGATTGGGTGAGCCTCACCCTTCGCGCGCAGTGCCTTGAACTCTGGAGCTCCGGCATCCTGGTCATCGATGAAACGCTTGGCGAATGCACCGGACTGGACGTCAGCTAGCACATCCTTCATGCGAGCCTTGACTTCTGGTCCGATAACGCGTGGGCCGGAAACATAGTCACCGTACTCAGCGGTGTCGGATACGCTCCAACGCTGCTTTGCAATGCCACCCTCATACATCAGGTCAACAATGAGCTTTAGCTCGTGTAGCACCTCGAAGTAAGCGATCTCTGGCTGGTAGCCAGCCTCGGTTAGGGTCTCAAAGCCATACATAACTAGCTGAGATGCGCCACCACAAAGAACTGCCTGCTCACCGAATAGGTCGGTCTCGGTCTCCTCGGTGAAGGTGGTCTTGATGGTTCCGGCACGGGTACCACCGATTGCCTTGGAGTAGGACAGACCTAGCTCAAATGCGTGACCGGTTGAGTCCTGCTCGACGGCGATTAGGTTTGGAACACCCTTGCCTGCGACATACTCGCGACGAACTGTGTGTCCTGGGCCCTTTGGTGCCACTAGGAAGACGTCTACGTCGCTTGGTGGGGTGATGTAACCAAAGCGGATCGCAAAACCGTGACCGAAGACGATTGCGTCTCCTGCCTGCAGGTTAGGAGCGATGTCATTGGTGTAAAGGTCGCGCTGCTTAGGGTCCGGAGCAAGCACCACGATTACGTTGGCCCACTTGACTGCATCTCCAGGGGTTAGAACCTTTAGGCCCTGCTCGGATGCCTTGGCACGAGACTTGGATCCTTCTGGAAGTCCAACTACGACGTCTACGCCGGAGTCCTTTAGGTTCAGTGCGTGAGCGTGACCCTGCGAGCCAAAGCCCAACACGGCGACCTTGCGGCCCTGGACGATGCTTAGGTCTGCATCTTTGTCGTAGAAGATTTCTGCCACTTTATTTCTTTCTCTGATGGTTGATAGGAAAACTATTTGTTTAGCGAAGTACTTTTTCGCTCATGGACTTAGAGCCACGCGAAATCGCGATTGCTCCAGATTGAACTAGTTCTTTGATGCCGAATGGCTCGAGCACCTTTAGGAACGCCTTGCACTTTGCCGAGTCGCCGGTGACTTCGATTACAACCGAGTCGCTTACAACATCGATGACTCGGGCTCTGAATAGCGTAACGGCTTCTAGCACCTGTGAGCGAGTTGCCGCATCGGTTTTTACCTTTATCAGCATGTGATCGCGAGCGATCGAAGCATCCTGCTCCAACTCAACAACTTTCAAAACGTTGATCAACTTATTGAGCTGCTTAGTTACCTGCTCAAGTGGCTGACCATCAAGGCTTACCACTGCGGTAATGCGAGATAGGCCCTCGACCTCGGTGGTTCCCACCGCAAGTGATTCGATGTTGAAGCCACGGCGAGCAAAAAGTGCGGCCACGCGAGTCAAAATACCAGGCTTATCTTCAACCAAAAGTGAGAGTACGTGCTGAGACATTTCTACTCGTCCCCTTCCCAAATCGGAGCGGCGTCACGGGCATACTGCACCGCATCGTTGGAAACACCTGCTGGAACCATTGGCCAAACCATGGCATCTCGTCCAACGATGAAGTCGATGACAACCGGTCGATCGTTGGTCTCGATTGCCAGCTTGATGGCGGCATCGATCTCGTCTTCCTTCTCAACGCGAATCGCTAGGCAGCCGTATGCTTCGGCAAGCTTGACAAAGTCCGGAATCATAACGGTGTCAGTGCCGGTGTGAAGATCGGTGTTCGAGTAGCGCTTGTCATAGAACAGGGTCTGCCACTGGCGCACCATACCCAAAGAAGAGTTGTTGATAATTGCAACCTTGATTGGGATGTTGTTGATCGCACAGGTGGCTAGTTCCTGGTTGGTCATCTGGAAACAGCCATCGCCGTCGATTGCCCAAACTAAACGATCTGGCTCGGCAACCTTTGCACCCATAGCTGCCGGCACCGAGTAACCCATAGTTCCCGCGCCACCCGAGTTCAACCAGGAGTTTGGACGCTCGTACTTGATGAACTGAGCTGCCCACATCTGGTGCTGACCAACTCCGGCACAGAAGGTCGCCTCTGGGCCAGAAAGTTCGCCGATGCGCTTGATAACTAGCTGAGGTGACAGCTTGCCGTCGTCAGTATCAACGTAGCCAAGTGGGTAGCGCTCTTTGAGACCGTTCAGGAACTGCCACCAGGAAGCAAAGTCTGGCTTCTTGCCGGCTAGCTGCTTCTCAAGCTCTGCGGTAAGCATTGCGATTACAACCTTGGCATCGCCAACAATTGGAACATCTGCGTGGCGAATCTTGCCGATTTCTGCAGGGTCGATATCAACGTGGATGACCTTGGCGCCCGGAGCGAAGCTCTTTACATCTCCGGTAACTCGGTCATCAAAACGAGCACCCAGGGTGATTAGCAGATCTGCCTTTTGCAACGCGGTCACCGCAGGAACGGTTCCGTGCATACCCGGCATACCAAGGTGGTTTGGGTGTGAATCTGGGAAAGCACCGCGTGCCATCAAGGTGGTGGTAACCGGCGCGCCAACCAGCTCAACTAGTCGAGCAAGCTCGACGTGCGCTTCGGCACGAATTACACCGCCACCGACGTAGAAGATTGGCTTGTGGGAGGCAAGAATCATTTCGGCTGCGGCCTGGACCTGCTTGCCGTGTGGGTCGGTAACCGGCTTGTAGCCGGGAATCTCAACTTTTGGTGGCCAAGAGAATTCAAACTTCTTATTCTGAGCATCCTTAGCAACGTCTACCAAAACCGGACCCGGACGACCGGTGGTTGCAAGTTCATAGGCTGCCGCAATGGTCGCTGGGATTTCAGATGCATCGGTGACCAAGAAGCTGTGCTTAGTAATAGGCATCGTGATACCAACGATGTCCGCCTCTTGGAAAGCGTCAGTTCCAATCGCGTGAGAGTTCACCTGCCCGGTGATTGCAAGTAGTGGGACAGAGTCCATCATGGCGTCCATGATCGGGGTAACCAGGTTGGTAGCTCCCGGTCCGCTGGTGGCGATGCAGACTCCGAGCTTTCCGCTGGCGGCTGCGTAGCCTTCGGCAGCGTGACCGGCACCTTGCTCGTGGCGCACCAAAATGTGACGAATCTTTTTGCTGTCCATCAATGGGTCGTAGGTGGGGAGAATCGCTCCACCTGGCAGACCGAAGATAGTGTCAATCCCCAACATCTCAAGCGAGCGGATGATTGCCTGTGCTCCGGTGAGCATTTCCTTAGACATTGGACCTTCTTCGTTCGTGGTGTGCAACTAACCGCAGTAGGCGCCTTCTGCGGCGGAGTGCACGAGCTTGGAGTACTTAGCGAGAACACCGCGGGTGTAACGCGGTGGCAGCGGCTGCCAGTCAGTCTTACGGCGAGCCAACTCTTCATCGTCGACCAGTAAGTCAAGCGAACGAGCTTTGATGTCAACCCGAATCAGGTCTCCATCACGCACCAGGGAAATAGGTCCACCGTCGGTGGCCTCTGGTGCAATGTGTCCGATACATAGGCCGGTTGTGCCGCCCGAGAATCTTCCGTCCGTCAATAGTAGGACATCTTTACCTAAACCGGCACCCTTAATAGCACCGGTAATAGCAAGCATCTCGCGCATACCCGGGCCGCCCTTAGGGCCCTCGTAGCGAATAACCACTACGTCGCCGGAGGTGATATCACCGCGAGATAGTGCCTCCATAGCTGCCCCCTCACGCTCAAACACGCGCGCTGGGCCTTCAAAGAAGGCCAGGTCAAAGCCAGCGGTCTTCACAACTGCGCCATCTGGAGCGATACTGCCGTGCAGAATCGCAATGCCGCCGTCTTTGTGAATGGGATTGTCCATGGCACGAATGATCTTGCCGTCTGGGTCAGGTGGGTTGATATCCGCAAGGTTCTCGGCAACGGTCTTGCCAGTAACGGTTAGACAGTCACCATGGATAAGTCCAGCGTCCAGAAGTGCCTTCATCACTACCGGCACTCCGCCAACGCGGTCAACATCGTTCATTACATACTGACCAAAAGGCTTTAGGTCTCCAAGGTGTGGAACCTTGTCAGCGATGCGGTTGAAGTCTGCAAGCTGCAGATCTACTTCAGCCTCGCGGGCGATTGCAAGCAGGTGAAGCACGGCGTTGGTGGAACCACCAAAAGCCATAAGCACTGCAATTGCGTTCTCAAAGGCTTTCTTGGTCAAGATCATGCGAGCGGTAATGCCCTTGGCAATCAAGTTCACCACGGCCTCACCCGAGCGGTGTGCCCAAGCGTCGCGACGACGGTCGGCAGATGGTGGGGAGGCAGAACCAGGAAGGCTTAGGCCTAGGGCCTCACCAATGGAAGCCATGGTGTTAGCGGTGTACATACCGCCACAAGCGCCTTCACCAGGGCAGATTGCTCGCTCAATGCGGTCAACGTCCTCAAGGCTCATCTTGCCGGCTTTGCAGGCACCAACCGCCTCGAAGGCGTCGATGATCGTTACCTGCTTCTCAGTACCGTCAGAAAGTTTTACCCAACCAGGTGCAATGGAACCCGCGTATAGAAATACTGAAGCTAGGTCCAAACGAGCAGCCGCCATCATCATGCCCGGCAGTGACTTGTCGCAACCGGCCAACAAAACAGATCCGTCAAGGCGCTCTGCCTGCATAACAGTCTCCACCGAGTCCGCAATTACCTCGCGGGAAACCAGAGAAAAGTGCATGCCCTCGTGGCCCATGGAAATACCGTCAGAGACCGATATGGTTCCAAATTCCAGCGGGTAACCCTTGGCAGCGTGGACGCCCATCTTGGCGGCATCAGCTAGTCGATCAAGCGAGAGGTTGCAGGGGGTGACTTCGTTCCAAGACGAGGCAACGCCAATCTGTGGCTTCTCCCAGTCTTCATCTCCCATTCCGACCGCGCGGAGCATGCCGCGGGCAGCGGTTCTCTCTAGGCCATCGGTAACAGCAAAGGAGCGTGGTTTCATCGAGCTAGGCATTGTTCAATCCTACCTACAACTGCTAGTAGCCTAGAAGTGTGGAAAGCCAAGATACGACAAAGATCCCGACTGGGCTTGTCCTGTACTCGCAGGCAGCGCATCGCGCCAGCAAAGAGGTCATTTACAGCTACTCGACCTCCTTTGGCATGGCAACCAGGTTGCTATCTAAAGATGTAAGGCACCACGTCGAGAACATTTACGCCCTGGTGCGCGTTGCCGATGAGATTGTTGATGGCTCTGCCGCAGAGGCAGCGCTAAGTGCACCGGAATTGAGTCCCGAAGCAGAACTCAATGCATTTGAGCAGGAAACCTATCGCGCTATGCGACTGGGATTTAGCACCAATCTCATAATCCACGCCTTCGCAGTTACGGCCCGCGAGGTTGGCATCAGCAAAGACATCGTTGAGCCATTTTTCTACTCGATGCGTCAAGACCTAACCGAGACAGAACACACCCAAGAAACCTTTGACACTTACGTCTATGGCTCCGCGGAAGTCGTTGGGCTGATGTGCTTGGCTGCATTCGTGCACGGGCGCAGTTACTCCCAAGAGGAGAAGATTGGTCTGGTAAAAGGAGCTCGAGCGCTCGGTTCAGCATTTCAAAAGGTGAACTTCCTTCGCGACCTAAGCGCCGACTTCAAACGTCTTGGACGCAGCTACTTCCCAAACGTGAATGTCTCAAACTTCGATGAGCAAACTAAGTTTCGCTTGGTCGAGGACATCAACCAGGATCTAAAGGTGAGCGCTCAGTCACTGCCACTGCTGCCAAAATCCGCCAGGGCTGCGGTTACCGCAGCGCAACTTTTGTTTACCGAGCTAAACCACAAAATTGGAAATACCCAAGCCACCAAGTTGATTGAGACTCGTATCAGCGTTGGCAACTTCAAAAAGTTGTCGCTGGTAGTCAAATCATT
>NZ_CBCHRQ010000032.1:0-13463 GCF_965064355.1 Aquiluna sp. | reverse complement strand
TATTCGATTGCCCGCGTCTTTGTTGGTGAATACCCGGCAACCCTGGCTCTGGGCAACGTAATAGTTGCTTTGATGGTTGGTTTGGTGCCATTTAGCGTGGTCTACATGATTCAGCGCGCATTCTTCGCGCTGGAGGACACCAAATCGCCCTTTATCTTCACCACAATTCAGATCGCGATCCACATCACCGGATCGCTGACCCTGGGGGCCTTGGTCGAGAAGCAGTGGTTGGTGGTCTCAATTTCCATTCTTACCGCATGCTCGATCTTGGTTCAGGGCTTGGTTGGCTACCTCATGCTTCGAAAGCGAATCGGCGGCATGGGAGAGGCTTCTTTTATGAAGTCCCTGGCTGGTTTTGTTTTGGCAGCGATTCCCGCGGTTTCTGTGGGCTACGGTTTGATGGTGTGGCTCGGCGGCATTGCTTATGGAAGTTTCACGGTGTCAAACGTCTTCTCAGCGGTTATAACCAGTGTCCTGGTAGGCGGTGCGATGGTGGTTTGCTATCTCGCAACGCTATGGATTTTCAAAGTTCCGGAATTACGCGAGCTACAAAAGCAGTTGAAGGTTAGGTTTAGTAGGGGTTAATTCGCTGAAAAAGCGGGTAGATTGATAAAGATAGATAGTTATCTATCTAAGAGGAAGCAGAGAAAACAATGCGCGAAGTAATCATCATCGGATCCGGCCCTGCCGGCTACACGGCTGCTATCTATGCGGCCAGAGCGCAGCTAAACCCGCTGGTAATTGCTTCCAGCGTTGAGCCCGGTGGCGAATTGATGAAGACCACCGAAGTCGAGAACTACCCGGGCTTCCCTGAGGGGCTAATGGGTCCAGACCTAATGGCGAACTTCCAGGCGCAGGCTGAGCGCTTTGGTGCTGAGATTTTGTTTGATGATGTTATTGAGGTTGACCTAAAGGGCGATGTCAAGATCGTGAAGACCGGCATGGGGCAGACCTATGAGGCAAAGACCGTGATCATCTCGACCGGCGCTGCCTACCGCGAACTTGGGCTTCCGAACGAGAAGGCGCTTTCTGGCCATGGAGTCTCATGGTGTGCGACCTGCGATGGCTTCTTCTTCCGCGAGAAAACGATTGCTGTTGTTGGCGGCGGTGACTCTGCCATGGAAGAAGCAAACTTCCTTACGAAGTTCGCATCCAAGGTTTACGTAATCCACCGCAGAGACACCCTAAAGGCCTCCAAAATCATGCAGCAGCGCTCTTTTGACAACCCAAAGATCGAGTTCATCTGGAACGCAGGGGTTGCTGAGCTCAAGGGTGATGGCAAATTGGAAGCTGTTGTGCTGGAAGACACCCGAAATGGCGAGCGCACTGAGTTGGCCCTAGATGGCCTGTTTATCGCGATTGGAAATGACCCGAGGGTTTCTCTGGTTGAGAACCAGGTAGAGCTAACTGAAGACCGTTTCATCCGAGTTGATGGCCGCAGCTCAAAGACCACCCTGCCGGGTGTCTTTGCAGCTGGAGATGTCATTGACCCGACCTATCGCCAGGCCATTACCGCAGCCGGTTCGGGTTGTGTAGCGGCACTGGATGCCGAGCACTACCTAGCTAGTCACTAAGGAGTTTCACGTGAAACCAATCGATACCACCGTTGCAAGCTTTGAAAAGGACGTCCTCCAGTCCGAACTTCCGGTAATCGTTGACTTTTGGGCGGAGTGGTGCGGTCCATGCCGCATGATCGCTCCAATTCTGGAAGAAATGGCTGCCGAATATCACGACAAAATCAAGATCGTAAAGGTCAACGTCGATAACGAAGGTCAGCTGGCAATGGACTACAAGGTGACCGGTATTCCGCTAATAGGCGTATTCCACAAGGGTGAGATGGTGAAGCAGCTGGTTGGTGCAAGACCAAAGGCAGCCCTAGTCTCTGAGCTCAGCGAATACCTGGGATAACCCACTAAACATTCAGCCCTGAGGGGCTAATCGAAGTAAGCTAGTCCCTAAATCTCAGGGAGCTCTAATTGTCCAATACGCGCGCAGGCACTGTCACTAACTTTGACACCTGGAAGCATGCCTATGCGGCGCGCGCGGCAAACCTCTCGGTTTCTGAGGTAAGAGCCCTGTTTGCCGTGGTCTCAAGGCCTGAAGTTGTGTCCCTTGCGGGTGGCATGCCGGATGTATCTGCCCTAGATGGTGAGCTTATTGAGCAGGCGTTCCGATCCCTGATGTCCAACCGACGCAACTACGCCCTGCAATACGGCGGAGGTCAGGGTGACATAAGACTTCGCGAGCAAATTCAAGAAATCATGGCCCTTGAAGGCATTCAAGGCTCGGTTGAGAATCTGATGATTACCACCGGTAGCCAGCACGCACTTGAACTATTGGCAGACCTATTCCTGGATCAGGGCGACGCTGTCTTGGTCGAAGCACCAAGCTACGTGGGTGCTGTTGGCATTTTCCGCCACAAAGAAGCTCACATCGAGCATGTCTTCACCGACGAGGACGGGATATCCCCAGAAGCCCTTGCCGAGGCGGCTGACCGCCTGATCGAACAGGGTCGCAAGGTCAAACTTCTGTACTTAGTGCCAAACTTTGCCAACCCATCGGGCGTAACTCTCACCGCTGAGCGTCGTGCTCAGGTATTGCAGGTCTGCCGCGAGCGTGGAATCTTGATTATTGAGGACAACCCTTACGGGTTGCTCTACTTCGACCAAAAGCCACCGGAGGCGATGCGCGCGATGGACTCCGAAGGCGTGGTTTACCTAGGAAGCTTCTCCAAGATTCTTTCCCCTGGGCTCAGAGTGGGCTATGTCCTTGCTCCGCCTGCGATTCGCGAGAAATTGATCTTGGCAAATGAATCAGCGATTCTCTCCCCTGCAACATTCGCTCAGATGATGGTTAGCGAGTATCTATCCCTGTCGGACTGGCAGGGTCAGATTGACACCTACCGCAAGCTTTACGCCTCCAAGCGCGATGCCGCGCTTGAGGCACTTGCTCAGTATTTGCCTCGGGTGCAAACCACTCGCCCCCAAGGTGGTTTCTTCCTGTGGTTGACCCTTCCTGAGGGCCTAAACAGCAAGGAAATGCTGCCACTGGCGGTAGAAGAGCTAGTTGCCTATACCCCCGGAACCGCCTTCTACGGCGACGGGCGTGGTGCCAACAACATCCGAATTTGCTTCAGCCACCCAACGGCCGAAAATGTGAAGGTCGGGATCAAGCGACTCTCGAACGTCGTGAATCCCCAGATAGACCGACTGGGTACTTTCTAATCTAGGGACTGGGCCTGAGGCTTAGTCTTTGCCTTGAATTCGATCTGAGATTCTTCTTAGGTCAGCAATATTTCCAAACTCGATTATTAGCTGGCCCTTCTTGCGCCCAAGCTGAATCTTTACGACGGTGTCCAGAGCGTTGCCCATTTCCTCGGCCATTTCCTTGAGCATGTCGGTCTTGCCACCGGGGATGATCTTGCCCCGAGTTGGCTTTACTTTGACATTCGCAACTAGCTCTTCAAGGCTTCGTACCGAGAGGCCTTCGCGAACAGTTTTCTCTGCAAATGCAGTCATGGTCAAATCATCAGGCGCTCCCAAAAGAGCTCTAGCGTGACCGGCGGAAAGCACTCCAGCGGCAACCTTCGACTGAACCGTGAGTGGCAGTTTCAGTAGTCGCAAAGTGTTGGTGATTTGAGGTCTTGAGCGACCAAGCTTGTCGGCCAACTGATCCTGGGTGGAACCAAAGTCTTCTAGCAGCTGCTTATAAGCGGATGCTTCTTCCAGTGGATTGAGGTTCGCACGGTGCAGGTTCTCCAAAAGTGCATCCCTGAGCATGTTCTCATCTGCGGTTTCGCGAACAATTGCAGGAATCTTGGTAAGGCCGGCTTCCTTCGAAGCCCTCAGGCGACGCTCGCCCATAATCAACTCATAGCCTGAGCCCTTTGAGCGAACCACGATTGGCTGCAGCACGCCGAATTCCTTGATTGAGTGCACAAGCTCCGCGAATGCCTCGGCCTCAAAGACCGATCTAGGCTGCTGCGGGTTAGGAACGATCTGGTTTGGGTCGAGTTCCATAAACCGGGCACCTGGCACCTCAATTAGAGGGATGGCAGATGTGTTGGTGAAGAAGACATCAACTGCGCCTCGATCACCACCTGGAATCAGAGAGCCGATGCCTCTACCTAGTCCACCTTTGCGTTCTGGGCGCTTTTCTTCACTCATTTGACTACTCCTCGCTGAGCTAGTTCGATTGCCGCTTCCTGATAGGCCAGGGAGCCCGAATTCTTAGGGTCATAACTGATTGCCGTCTGCCCGAAGCTTGGGGCCTCAGAAAGCCTCACAGAGCGCGGAATAGTCGCGTTCAGGGTTTGCTTCGGGAAATATTTGCGAACTTCCGCGGCCACGTCGGTTGAAAGGTTGGTTCTGTTGTCAAACATGGTCAGCAAGATCCCGCCAACGATTAGGTCTGGGTTGAGATTTGCCCGAATTCTCTCGATGTTTGCCATCAACTGCGTTACACCCTCAAGGGCGTAGTACTCACACTGAATCGGAACCAAGACCTCTCCCGCGGCAACCAACGCGTTTACGGTCAATAGCCCCAGCGATGGAGGAGAGTCGATAAAAACAAAGTGAATCGGGTGGTCAAAGTCCGCAAGAAACTGGTTGAGGCTATCCAAAAGGACTCGTTCCCGATTCGGGACCGAAACCATGTCAATTTCAGCTCCGGCAAGGTTGATGGTTGCGGGTAAGCAGAACAGGTTGTGGTGTTCTGGGCTTTGCTTTACAGCATCGATCATTGGTACGCCTTGAACCAACACCTCGTAGCTACCGGTAACAGAGTTGTGGTGTTCGACGCCCAGAGCTGTTGATGCATTGCCCTGTGGGTCCAGATCCACCACCAAAACTCCCAGGCCTTTGCGAGCGAGAGACGCGGCAAGGTTTACAGCAGATGTGGTTTTTCCCACCCCGCCCTTTTGGTTAGAAATAGTGATGATTCTGGTCTTTGAAGGTGGGGTCAGGGTCACTTCCGCAACACGTCGAGCGCGCTCGTTATTCTGCGTCATCTCCCGCAATAACGGGGTGTTTTGGATGTTTTCCATGCTCAATTATCTTCTGATGTTTCACGTGAAACATGTTCAAGGTTTGTGGTGTCTAAACCCTGCCAGCCGGTTGGTTCCTCGGAGGTTTCCTTGCGGTCGTTTGGGTAACCTAAGCCCTCGCGAACAGTCGCTTGGGTTTCGGCAGTAGCCTCTGCGGGATGATTTAGCATTTGTCTCCAATCATTGCAGAATAATGCGAACCACAGTCGCGGTCTCTGGAGCTTTGCCCAAGCCGAGGGTCATAATCTCCGGTTCTCCGAAGCCAAGTCTTTGCAGTCTTGGTTTTGCCTCAGCGATCTCCACCGGAGCCCTTGAGCCCTTGAGGGCAAGAACTGTTTTCAGGTTGGAGCCCCTTGTGAGCGGAGTAAGGAGCTTGAGGAGCTTGTCTAGAGCTGCGACCGCACGGGCGGTAACGATATCAAAGTCAGTTCTCGACACTTCCTCGGCACGCGCGCGGATAACGTCGACGTTTTTGATACCAAGTTCATTCACCACGGACACAAGCCAGTTTGCCCGTCGCTCCATTGGCTCGATGAGGGTGAAATGGGCATTCGGTTGAGCGATCGCCATCGGAATGCCCGGGAGCCCAGCTCCAGAACCTACGTCCGCCACCAAAGAGCCATCTGGAACCAATTCGGATAGCAAAGCGCTATTGATCACATGACGTGACCAGATTTTTGGAAGTTCCCTCGGCCCCAAAAGCCCAAAGGTTTCGGAATCTGCAGCCAAACGCTTGGTGTAAGCCCTCGCCAGATCAATACCTGAGCCGAAGATGGCCGCCGCAGCTGCCGGTTCCTGCTCAATGTCGAGTTCGTCTGACATCTAAATCCTCCGATGTTTCACGTGAAACATTAAGGCTTGGATACGACGATGTGGCGATCCTTGCCCTGACCCTCGGACTCTGAAACGTAGCCAGCTTCGCTAACCATGTCGTGAACCAGCTTGCGGTCGTAAGAGCTCATTGGCTTTAGGTGTTGTGGCTTCTCGGACTCTTCTAGCTTCGCGATGGTGCGCTCAACCAGGGTCTCTAGCTGCTTGGTCTTTACGGCGCGGGATCCGCCAATATCAAGAATCAAGCGGCTCATTGAGCCGGTCTTGGCCTGCACTACTAGACGGGTGATCTCTTGAAGTGCCTCAACCGTGGTTGGTTCGGAGATCTTGCCTAGGTTTGACTCACCCTCGCTGGTAACCGAGATGTAGACGCGGTCCTGACGGAATTCGATTTCAAGGTCACCGTCAAGATCTGCGGTGTCTAGAAACTCTTCGATGAAGTCAGCGGCGATTTCGCCTTCCTGCTCCAGTTCTTGTTCTCTACTCATTTATTTCTTCTTCTTCTTCGCACGATTTTTGCCAACCGGCTGTTGACGCTGCATTGGCTGCTCAACTACCGCCTCAGGAGTGGATTCCTCAAGTTTGATTTTTCCCTTTTTTACAAGGCGTGCCTCGCGCTCCTTGTGGGCAATAGACCCAGGAGTAGGCATGTTGCGAATGACCAGGAACTGCTGTCCCATGGTCCAGAAGTTTGAAACCAACCAGTAGGTCATAACTCCGAGCGGGAAGCTCACACCAGAGATTAGGAACACGAAAGGTAATACATAAAGCAAGATCTTCTGGGTCTGCATGAACTGGCTGTTCTGCACGTCAGGGTTCTGGTTCTTGGTCATGATCTGCTTCTGAGTGATGAACTGGGAAGCGGTCATCGCAACAATCATGATTCCGGCGATGATCTTGACGTTGATTAGGTCTGAGCCAAAGAAGGTGTCAGAAAGCTTGGCACCAAAGATCTCAGCCTGGGAGAACGAAATTGCCATTTCCTGGGTTAGCAGGCCAACACCCGACTTGTTGTTTCCAGCATCGTTTAAAACAAAGAACAATCCGGTGAAGATTGGCATCTGCAGCAATAGCGGCAAGCATGAGGACAGTGGGTTGGAGCCGGTGCGCTTGTAAAGATCCATCTGCTCACGTGCCATGCGCTCGCGAGAGTCGCGGTCAGTCTTGCCCTTGTACTTGTCCTGGAGCTTCTTCAATTCTGGCTGAACCAACATCATGTTGCGCTGGCTCTTGATCTGCTTCACAAAGACCGGGATCAAAGCCGCTCGCACGACCAAAACTAGTCCGACGACGGCCAATACCCAAGAGATGCCTGAGGTGGACTGCAGACCCATTGCAGTAAATAAGGTGTGGAAACCAACGAGCACCAGCTCGACTAGCCACTTAATCGGCCACAGTAGATCCACTATTACCTCTTCTTCTTGTGGGACTTAGAACTTACAAATCCTAGCTTGCCAATGGCTATCCAGTTCGGTCCAGTTTTCACATCATCAATACCGCCGGCAGCCCATGGATTACAGCGTGCAATTCTCCATGTCGTTAACAGAACCCCTCGAATCAATCCCTGCTGTTGCAGAGACCCCAAACCGTAGGTGGAACAGCTCGGGTAGTAACGGCAGACATCTCCATATAGGGGAGAAATGATTTTGCGCCAAACCACAATGAAGCCGATTACTAGATTTCTTGGTAGCAGGAAAACAAACCACAGCAACTTCAAGGCTTGACCTTGGAAAATGCAGCCTTGACCGCCTCTTGCAGCACGACATAATCACAGTCGAGCGCAGCTGCCCTCATGCGGAAAACCCCGTCAATTGGTTGATCTAGGCTTGCGAGCTCGGCCCTGATGGCATCAGTGATGCGCCTTTTGATTTTGTTTCTCTGAACTGCTCCGCCGACTACGCGCCCGGTTATAACTCCAAAGCGCGACTGATCTGCTGGCAAAAAGTGAAGGGTGAAGAAGTGAGAAGAATGACGTTGTCCTCGTTTGACGACATCGCGAATCTCGTCGCCTGACCTGAGGCGACTACTCCGCGCTAGCAGAGTAGATCCTTATGCGCTCAGCTCGACGCGGCCCTTGCGGCGACGGGCTGCAAGAATGGCGCGACCAGCGCGGGTACGCATGCGTAGGCGGAAACCGTGGGTCTTTGCACGACGACGGTTGTTCGGCTGAAAGGTACGCTTGCTCACTTGAAATCTCCCTGGAACTATTGGGCCCTATGCCCAAGATAACCTCAGTACTTTACGGCATACCTCTTGTCTTAGTCAAGAGTCACCGGAAGTATTTGAAGATTTGAATCCTCGCTACCACAATCGCAAAAAATAAGTGGCAACGACACGCCGATTGGATTTGATTTTGAACGAGAAATACCGCTTGAATGTTGCACATTAGAAATCTTGGAACATTCAACAGGTTTTCCACAGAGATCGAGGACTTTTCCACAACCCCTTTAGTTTGTGTAAAAATCTGTGGATAACTTTCATTAGGAGCTTGAGATGGCGGACGAGCAGCTAGCCACAATGTGGCAGTCGTTGGTCAATAAAGTCGCCAACGACGAGCGAGTAACCCCCCACCTCAAAGGCCACCTGGAGCTTGCTGTTCCAAAGGGAGTGCTTGAAGACACCCTCTACATAGAGGTGCCAAACGAAATAACCCGAGCCATGCTGCAGCAACGCCTCAAGGATCAGCTCCTAGATGCAATGCAGGAAATGGCAGAGTTTGGTGGACCTTCTTCTTTTGTTGTAATCACCAATCAAGATCTACAGAGTTCGATTCGCCCAGAGATCATGGTCGAGCCCGAACCAACGACAATTCAGCGTGAGCAAATCTACGTTCCCCTGGTGAGCACAAACGAATCAAGGCTGAACCCTAAGTACAACTTCGAGAACTTCGTTACCGGAGGTTCCAACCGTTTCGCCCACGCGGCCGCTTTTGCGGTCGCTGAAGCCCCAGCCGAGGCCTACAACCCGCTATTTATCTACGGCTCCAGTGGACTTGGTAAGACTCACCTGCTCCACGCCATCGGTCACTACGCAATTCACCTAAAGCCAAGAACCAAGGTTCGCTATGTATCTAGCGAAGAGTTCACCAACGACTTCATCAATGCGATCCAAAACAACAAGACTTCCGAGTTTCAGGCTCAATACCGCGATGTAGACATCCTGCTGGTCGATGACATCCAGTTCCTCTCCGGAAAAGATCAGACCCAGGAAGCCTTCTTCCATACCTTTAACACGCTGCACGACCACAACAAGCAGGTGGTTATTACCTCAGACCTGAGGCCTAAGCAGCTGGCTGGGTTCGAAGAGCGCATGCTTTCGCGCTTTGAATGGGGCCTAACCACCGACATTCAGGCCCCAGAGTTCGAAACCCGTGTGGCAATCTTGCGCAAAAAGGCTGCCCTGGAGCGCATCTCAATCCCAGACAACGTAGTTGAGTACATGGCCGCCCGAATTTCATCCAACATTCGCGAGCTGGAGGGAACCTTGATTCGCGTCACCGCTTTTGCCAACCTCAACCGCCAGGCAATTGACATGGATCTGGTTCAGTTGGTCCTAAAGGACAGCTATGCGGTCGCCGACGGAACCAACATCTCGGCGCTGTCGATAATTACTGCTACCGCTAATTACTACAAGATTTCCACTGATGACATCACCGGCTCCGGAAGACAGCAGGCCGTAGCGCTTGCCAGACAGATCGCGATGCACATCTGCCGCGAACTAACTGACATGTCGCTGCCAAAAATTGGTGCTCACTTTGGAAATCGTGACCACACAACGGTTATGTATGCCACAAAGAAGATCTCCGCTCAGATGCGAGAGCGCCGTTACATCTACAACCAGGTCTCTGAAATAATCCAGAAGATTAAAGACGAGAATAAATAGTTTTCAAATTACCTGTGGATAACTAACCCGCTTGAGTGTTGGTAACTACAGAAATGCTGTGAATCAAAACCCATAAACACCAATAGTTGAAGTTTTTACTAACAGACCAACCAGTTATCCACAGAGTTATCCACACCTGTGTAAACAAGTTACACCGTTGTAGTTTCCATGTAATTACAGAGAAGTTGAGAGTTATCAACAGTTTCAACAGACGTTGTTATTACGAATAAAGAATATTAAATATTTTGGTTTATTACTAAAGCATCACCAGGTTTGGTAATTCGCTCACTTGTGACAAGATAAAACTCCATAAAGAGGATTAATTCATGAAATTTCAAGCAGATCGCGAAGTTCTAGGCGAGGCGATTTCTTTTGTAGTGAGACTTATGTCTCCAAAACCTCAGTTACCTCAACTATCTGGGGTGATGATCACAGCCGGCAACAACGAAGTCATTCTTAGCATTTTTGATTATGAGGTTTCAGC
Source organism: Aquiluna sp. (assembly GCF_965064355.1). NCBI lineage: Bacteria > Bacillati > Actinomycetota > Actinomycetes > Micrococcales > Microbacteriaceae > Aquiluna > Aquiluna sp. The sequence goes on along the minus strand of NZ_CBCHRQ010000032.1, from coordinate 3,222 downwards.
AAAGGTCAGCATCGCAGCCGCTGTTGATGCAGCTGGGAAGGTATTGGTACAGGGCCGCCTATTGGCAGAAATTGTTTCCAAGCTTCCCGGTGAAACCGTTTCTCTGGCATTGCAAGAATCCAGATTGCAACTAACTAGCGCTTCCAGCAAGTTCACTCTTTCCTCGATGTCTTCCTCGGACTACCCAGAAATCCCAGCGATGCCAACTGCTACTGGAACAGTCGCGGCAAGCGACTTCTCGCATGCTGTTTCGCAGGTCGCTGTCGCAGCCTCAAGAGAAGAAGTAACCCCAGTTTTGACCGCCGTCATGATCACAGCGTCCGCAAAAGAGCTAACAATGGTTGCGACCGACCGTTTCCGCGTCGCAGTCAAAAACCTGCCATGGAGCGGCAAGGCCGTCGAAAAGGAACTTTTGATTCCGGCCAGGGTCCTACAAGAAATCGCTAAAACCTTCTCCCATGATGGTGATTTGTCGATCGCCTTCGGCGAAGGTGAAAAAGAAGTAGTTGGCTTCTCGGCTGGCAACAAGTCGGTATCAACCGCGACCATTAAGGGCAAGTACCCACCGGTACTGCAGCTTTTCCCATCCGAAATCACCAACTTTGCTGTCATGAACACCCATGATCTACTGGACGCAACCAAGCGCGTGGCCCTGGTGGTTGACCGTGAGAAGCCATTGCGCTACAAGTTCACCGCCACCGAAGCGACCCTAGAGTCGATCGGTAGCGATGTCGCCGAAGCAAGCGAACAGGTGCCTTGCTCTCTAACTGGAGAAGAAACCATCGTCTCGCTGCGCCCACAGTTCTTATCCGACGCTCTAAATGGAATTGAAAACGAGAACGTGCGGGTTGGTTTCACGACAAACCCATCGAATCCGAACAAGCCGGGACCGGTTTTGCTCTCTGCCGCGGATTCTAAGCAGGCTAATTCCGACTTCAAGTACCTGTTGCAGCCAAACCTCCTGGTTTCCTAAGCATTTAGACGATCCAGCGTGTGGATTTCCTCGTTACAGCTTGAAAATTTTCGAAACTATCGTCAGCTCTCGGTAAGTTTCGAACCCGGGATAAATCTGCTCATTGGCGAAAATGGCGCTGGCAAGACCAACCTTGTTGAGGCCTGCGTATACCTATCAACCCTGGAATCACATCGAGTGTCCGGCTACACCGCCCTGATTAGGTCCGAAAGCACCAGCTCACAACTATCCCTGAAGGCCAAAAACAATGGCCGCGAGATTTCTGTTGCTGCCGAACTCAATAAAGACAAGCCAAATCGCTATTTTCTAAACTCCCACCAGGTAAAGCGAACCTCAGATTTAGTTGGCGTCTTGAAGGTAGTGGTTTTCGCGCCGGAAGATCTGGACCTAGTGCGCCGGGACCCTCAGGACCGTCGTAAATTCCTAGATGAATCAATGATTCAACTCAAACCCCGTCTGGCTGGAGTGAAGGCCGACTACGAGCGGGTTTTGAAGCAGAAGGCTGCCCTTCTAAAATCGGCCAGGCAAGTATCCAGCCCTGACCTAACGACCTTGGACATCTGGGACGATCAACTAGTGGCCCTGGGCACCGAGATCATTTTTCACCGTCAAGAACTAATCTCAAAAATTTTTCCGCTCCTTCAGGACTTCTATCACCAACTCAGCGGCCAGCCCGAGACTTTAGAGCTGATTCTGAAGACGTCGGTTGCCGGTGGCGAGGAGGAAGACGAGTTCCAGTCGCTTTCGAGCTGGGACAAGCAAGTAATCCAAGACGCTTTTTATCAGCGTCTTGCAGAGCTAAGACCAAAAGAGCTCGAGCGTGGGGTCAGCCTGGTCGGTCCACACCGCGACGAGCTCACTATTTTGAAATCCGGCCTTTTGGCCAGAAACCACGCATCTCAGGGTGAAGCCTGGTCCCTGGCACTTGGTTTGAAGCTAGCAATGGCGCAGCTTCTGCGCTCAGACTCGCAATCAGGGGATCCGGTGCTGATCCTCGACGATGTATTTGCTGTGCTAGATGCCGGCCGCAGGCAGCGGCTTGTTGACTTTGTGATCAACAACGAACAGGTATTGATTACCTCGGCTGATCTAGAAGCGGTCCCAGACCTACTGGTCTCCAAGCGATTAGAAGTGGTCGGGGGTGAGGTGGTTGGCTAAGTTGAATTTTGAGGTTATCGACACTTTTTTCCGGCAGTACTTACTTGGCACCACCGGGATCAAGTCGCGCGACCAAAAGCGCAGGGAAGAGAATCAAAAGCGCGGCTCCCAACCATTTGATTCGGGTCGAGACCCGGTCAAGGCCAGCGCATCACTCGAACAGCTTTTTGGGGAATTCAACTGGACCAGCCAACTGGCGCAGGCAACCCTTTTCACCGAATGGAACAAGGTGGTAGGTGCTGATAGCGCGGAAGCCTCATACCCAGAGGAACTTAAAAACGAAGTGCTCTCGATTCGCTGTCGATCAACGGCTTGGGCCACCCAGCTAAGGCTGTTGGCACCGCAAATCTTGGAGAAAATCAACCAACAGCACCCGGATGTTTTGGTCAGCGAAATTAGGTTTGTTGGCCCCACCGCTCCGAGTTGGAAAAAGGGCTCCAGATCGGTCCCCGGTAGGGGCCCTCGCGACACTTACGGGTAAGTCGCATATCCCAGCTTTTGTCTGGGTGTAAGGGTAGAATTTATGGGTTAGCTCACCCGAATATAAGTCGGTCCAAAGGGTCCGCAGTTCTTAGGTTCTAACCCAAGAGGAAGTAACTGAATATGTCAGAAACAAAACCAAATTATGATGCCGGTGCAATCCAAGTCCTAGAGGGACTGGAGGCTGTGCGTAAACGCCCAGGAATGTATATCGGTTCTACCGGTCCCAGAGGCTTGCACCACCTGGTCTATGAAATCGTTGACAACTCTGTAGATGAAGCGCTCGCTGGCTACTGCGACAACATTGACGTTGTAATCACAAAAGACGGTCACATCAAGGTGAGCGACAATGGCCGCGGTATCCCGGTCGACATGCACCCTATCGAGAAGAAGCCAGCCGTTGAGGTTGTTCTTACCGTGCTTCACGCCGGTGGAAAATTCGGCGGCGGTGGCTACGCGGTTTCCGGTGGTTTGCACGGTGTTGGTGCATCGGTAGTAAACGCACTTTCAACCAAGCTGTTTGTTGAGGTTCACCGCGAGGGCTTCATTTGGCGCCAGAGCTACTCGATCGGTGTCCCAGACGCTCCGCTGGCAAAGGGCGAAAAGACCGA
>NZ_CBCHRQ010000031.1:0-14732 GCF_965064355.1 Aquiluna sp. | reverse complement strand
ATCTCAAGCTTTACAAGTTCCCCAACCCCAACCATCACGGGCTCTGCCCAAATCGGGCAGTTCCTGATTGCCGAGCCAGGTGCTTGGGATTCAGGAACTGCCTTTGATTACGAGTGGCTAAAGGACGGCAGTGCCATCGCAGGTGCTGTTGGTGCTAGCTACTTGATCAAGGCATCTGATGCCGGCAAGGAAATCACCCTGAAGGTGACCGGTCGTAAGACTGGCTTCCAGAGCGTGACCAAGACCTCAACCGCAACCACTCCAACCTGGCCAACCGGTGCTCGTCTAATTGCAATTACCGGTTCACCGGTTATCGGACAGCTTTTGGTGGCGCAGAAGTCAACCCTGGTGAGTGCAGGAGATGTTGGTTACCAGTGGCTAAGAGAAGGTCAGGCAATTAGTGGTGCGACTACTGAGACCTATGAGCCAACTCTTGCTGATGTTGGTCAAGCCATCTCGGTGCAGCTAACTGGAACCGTGCTAAGCGCGGCACCAAATGAAGCAAAGATCGCAACCGTCAAGATTGCATCGCTGGTCTCAGAAGTTGTCGTGTCAACCGGACCTGGATTGCTTGTGGCTGCTCCGCCGATTCCGATTGCAATTCCAACCGTTACGCCGCCTGTTCCGACTCAAAGCGCTGAAGTCCTATATGCGCAGAGTTACCTACCGGCATTTATTGGCAAGGCCTTCAACCTAACCGCAGCCCAGAAGGCAGCGGTCAAGGAGATCCTCAAGGGCAGCACCGCGAGCAAGTTCCTTTGCACCGCAATCAGACTGACCAATGGGCCTGCGTCGCAGAACGTCTTGTTCCTAAAGAGAGCTAAGGCAGTCTGTGACTATGCCAAGACTCAAAGGCCAGCACTTGCGACCTGGTTCCAGTCAAAGCCAACCACGTCCAAGAGTTTCGCCGGCAAGGTCTTGATGGGGCTTCGGGGATGACCTCGAAGGATCCTCAACGCAGTTTCCGCCTATCTCAACTTGACTGTTTAGAGGAAAGACTGAGGACCGGATTCTTGGCACTAGCTTAATTACTGCCGGCGATTACTTCGCAGTTTCCGAACGCCAGCTACAAGAACCAAGATAAGCCCTACGATTACTAGGGCTAGAGCTCCATTTAGAAGAAGTCGTTCTCCCGGGCTCACACTTGCTAGGGCGTCGGCTGCAGGGGAATACTCCAATGACAGATCTTCCAGATGCATGTAGTCAGAGATGTTGCTGGCCCAGATTGTGTACAAAGCGATTGAACCAACGACGAGACAGCCAGTTCCAATTTTGACCGATGTACTCATTGGCTTCTCTCCTTAGTACCAGGTTCCATTGTGAGGGTTGCATTTATAGGACACAAGTGAAATGTACCAAGGGACCAGGGGCGACCACGATTCCATGTTGTATTCGGGATAGCCCGCAGGACTGCCCGCAATGTGACAGTAAAACTGCTCTTGTATGGTGTTAGACCAAAGCCGTGCTTGGTTCTTGAGTTTCGTTACCACCTCATCGCGATGGGCGAACCAAGTGCCAGAAGAGGTCATGGCAAGACCCCAGAGCGTAGGTTTGACATTGATCTTGTAACCCTGCGACGTTGGCGAAGTCCAAGGCAGGTGATAGAGATCGATCCCGATCCACGGGTCCGCAATGATTGGATATTTGAAGTTAGTCGAGTCGTGAAATACGTACTGCGATAGCTTTCCTTTTGAGAATTCGAAGTGAGTCCTAACACGCTTTCGGTTGGCATCAAAGGCCCAAGGTCGAGATATTCCAACTAACAGGACGCCTTTGGAATCTAAGATCAAGACTTCGCCAGACGGAAGAATTTTCACGGAAGACTGGCTAGGAAGATCGAGATCGAAGGTGATTTTTTGCGGGAGCTTAGGTTCATTGACTACAACTATCGTTTGAACGGATCCATCGTTCTTGGCTACCGGTACAACGCTGAAACCGTCTGCAGTTCTCAAAACTCTATTCGACTGGTTGTCGTGCGTTTCAAGGCGGCTTGCTAACACGTTGTCTATGGATAGCTTCAAGCCCGAATTGTCTTCGGTAAAGAGAGTCCCGTCGCTGTGAGGCAGTATTTCGCCTGAGTCATTAAGTGTATGTGGAGCTACTTCGGAAATTGCCTTGAGGGTTTGAGATTCGGTATCGGCTAGAGAGGGCTGAATCACACTCGTAGCCAGCAGGGCTGCAAGAATTGCTGAAAAACTTGTGAATATTGTCATGTGACCTCTCGTTTGTTGTTTCGAGAAAATCATCTCTTCTTTTACTCATAAGCCACTTGAGTTATCCACAGGCCGAGAGCGCTCAAGCAGTTTGTGACAAGGCCAAGTGCCGGAATGCTGCTTTCAAGCTAGTTGTTGAAAACCTGTCCCTGACCGTTTAGTTGGTAGTAGCGCACGTAGTCAATCTTCATTTGGGCTGTGCTCCAGCCGTCGTAGGCGTCTGAGAAACCGCCCGCTGGTGAGATTGCGTTGTTCAAAATGATGAAGAACGGATGGTTGAAGGCCCACGATCCAGACTGGTTGAGTGTGGTGTTTGTTTCTTCCAAGATCTTTACCCCGTCGACATAAATCGCCAGGTAGTTTTCCAGCCAGTGGACTTTATAGACGTGATAGGCGTTCGCGTAGTTACCACCACTTGCCTCACCATATTCGTAAGCGTCGTTACCACCATTTGACCAGTGGATTGCACCAGCAACTCTGGATCCAGACTTGCCCTCCATGATGTCAATCTCACCTGAAGCTGGCCACCCCACCGAAGTGATGTTGGTGCCCAACATCCAGAACGCTGGCCAGTTCGCACCACCGATTGGGTTTTGAATCCTTGCCTCAATAACGCCATACATGAAAGAGACCTTGCCCTGGGTGTCGAATCTTCCGCTGGTGAATGGACAGGTGCCAGACCAGGCCAAACAGCTGCCAACTGGGGCTGGTGTGGTCACGCGCCTGGATGTAATGACCGCGTTGCCCTGACCATCAAGTTGATTTGCATCAGGGATGAACTGCTGCTGCTCATTGTTGTGGCAAGTGCCACCACCGTTTGCGGATGAGTGGCCACAGGTTCGAGATGTCCACCTAGAGCCATCAAGTGCTCCGGTTCCATCAAAGTTCTCCTCCCAGAGCAGGCTGCCCTGAGTGAAACCTGGTGCAGGAGAGCCCGGCACTGTGGTCTGCGTTGCGGTTACCGCTGGGAACGAGACCTGATCGAAGTAATAGGTTGCCCCACCGGTTGTAGATCCAAAGGCGTAGAAGATTACGGCCTTTCGGTATTGGATGTCGGTGCTGTAAGCCGGAGACCCGCCCCGGAGGCTGTCAAAATTGAAACTAAGGGCCTGCCAACCCACCGATCCAGCTGTCACCATGGTCTCCACGTATCGACTGGAGTTCGAAGCATCTTCAAGCTTTAGCAGCACAGGTTGGTTTGCCGCTGGCGAGTAGAAATTGAGCGTGACGGTCTTGCTGGTTGCGCTAATCAGGTTGACCCCGTTAGCTGCGGTGTAGAAAACCGTTCCAGCAAAGCTCTCTGCGCCGCGGACAACCTTGACGGCTTTTGTTGAACCGCTGGTGCCGCCAGTTGGGTGAGCATCCACACCAGCTCCATCGCCACCAAAACCAATAAGTTCTGCTCCACCTTCAAAATCCAAAGTGATCGGCGTGCTGGTTAGCGTTGTGACAGTTGTGCTCGGTGTACCGGACTGATTTGAAATGGCACTAGAACCACCGGCGTAGCCGCCAATGATTGTGGCTTCAGAAACTGGCGGGCTAGGCGGTGGTGTAGTGCCGCCTCCGGCGCTAGGGGAGCTGGTTGTTACAGGTGGAGATGTGGTCTGCCCAGTGCTCGGTGAGACGGTTGGTGAGACGGTAGGAGAGACAGTTACCGGCAGGCTCGGAGACACTGTTTGAGAGATTGTCGGAGAGATGCTTGGAGACTGGGTTGCTGGCGCGGTTGGAACCACTGGTGCCTGATACTTCGGCAGAGCTTTGATAGCGCGGCAGTTCTTTAGTGCCGGGTCACTTAGGTCCTTGACGCAACGATTGCTTCCAGTGCCACCGTCTACATAGTCGATGCCCGGTCCACCATAAATCTGGTCGTGGCCGGCACCTGCTGAAATGCGGTCGTTGCCCTTGCCACCATCGATGACATCATTTCCGGAAGAACCATAAATCAGGTCATTTCCCCCGAGACCGCAGATCACATCGGATGCATAGGTTCCAACTAATACGTCGTCCTTCTGCGTGCCGATAATGGTGCACTTGGCACCGGTAACAGCTAGCTCGGCCGCACTGACATTCAGTGGGCCTGAGATTGCGGCCAACACCAGCGAGAGCGGCAGTAGGAAACCTGCCAAAGGCTTTCTCATTTGCGAGTTACTGTGCCCACACCGTTGATGGAGTAGTAGCGAATGTAGTCAACGCTCATCTTGACTCCTTCGATGGTGTCATCGAGCTGGCCTCCATCGAAGTCGCCACCCATCGCAACGTTGAGGATCAAGAAGAAGTCTTGGTTGAAGACATAGGTTCCTGCCTTCACGCTCTTGTTCGTGAGGGTGTGAACCAGCTTTCCATCCACGTACCAGGAGATCTTGTTGGATGCCCATTCAATTGCATAGACGTGATAGTCATCTGAAAGTGGAGTGCCGTAGCGCTTAGAACCGGTCTTGCTGGCAGCTCCCGAATAACCAGGACCATGGGCACTAACAATTGCTAGGTCAGGCTCGCGACCACGAAGTTCGATGATGTCGATCTCACCGCATTTCGGCCAGCTCTTGGCCTTGATGTTGCTGCCCAGCATCCAGAATGCTGGCCAAACACCGGTGCCACCGGGAAGCTTCATTCTGGCTTCCATACGGCCGTACTTAAAGCGAATCTTGTCCTGGGTCTTTATGCGACCCGAGAAATACTGGCAATCTCCAAAGCAGTTGTATGGCAGTTCATCCTCAGCAACCGGTGGGATTTTGGTGACACTAATCTCAAGCTGGCCGTTTCCATTGGTCTTCACTGCATCCTCGGTGTACCACTGCAGCTCCTTGTTTCCCCAGCCACCACCACCGAGGTCGTAGTCAAAAAACTTTGAGCTTGGTGCGGTTCCGGCTGCCTCATTGAACTCCTGAGACCAGAGCAGTTTCTTCACCGGTGGCGCAGCGGCTACCGGATTCGAGAGGGTTACAAGTGACAGCGCTATAACTGAAATGGTGGCAACAAGTCTCTTCATTAGTATTTGGTCACCTTCCCGACACCGTTTAGCGAGTAGGCACGAATGTAATCAACGGTCATGGTTCCGCTTTTTAGATCAGGGTCGATCTCTCCGGTGAAGATACCTCCAACGGCGACATTTAGAACCAGGTAGTACTCCTTGTTGAAGACCCACTCGTTAGCGCCAACATCAGCCTTGTTCAGGGTGAAGAACACCTTGTTATCTACCAGCCACTTGATCTGGTCCGGCTTCCACTCAATCGCATAGACGTGGTAAGTGGAGTGGTTGAAGTTCTTGAGCGTCGTTAGCTCGCCAATGCCATCGCCACCTGAGTAGCCAGGTCCGTGCACGGTGCCAAATGACAACTTTGGAGAATGGCCCTTGGCCTCAACAATGTCAATTTCACCGCAGGCAGGCCAAGGGTTTGACTTGATGTCAGTACCGAGCATCCAAAATGCTGGCCACATTCCAACGCCCTTTGGCATCTTGATTCGGGCCTCAATGCGGCCATACATAAAGCTCACCTTGCCCAAGGTGTGGATCTTGCCGCTGGTCCACTCGCAAGCGGTGCCGTAGTAGCAAAGGTATGGGTTTGTCGAGGAGGTTTTGCCATTGGCAGGAACCGACATCTTCTTGGCGTTTACGACTAGCGCACCCTTACCGTCATGCTTTAGAGCTTCCTGTATGTAGTACTCGCGCTCGCCATTTCCCCAACCTGGAATGCCAGCCTCGGTGCCGTCACCGATGTCGTGGGTCCAAAAGGTCTTTGATACTGGTGTGCCAGCCTTGGAGTTGAACTCTTGAGACCAAAGCAACTTCTTGGTCTCTGCGGGGGCTGCGGGCATTTGCACTCCTAGGGTCAGGACTAACGAAAAAGCCAAACTGAGCGGAAGTGCTCTACCAAACTTCATGCGCCAATCCTTTGAATCTCACGGTCAACGGGCGGTCAGCGCACACTGAAACCGAATTATCCATTCAACCTACCAGCTGGAAATGATGGTGACCAAATGTTTAAATTTTTAGCACCGGTGGCGTATAACGCTTAAATAACGAAATCGGTTTCACGGCAACTTAACTTGATAATCAGGGGCTTCTGGTGGTCTAATTTTCCGCATCGCGAAATCGGTTTCACGACCCTTTCTCGATAGCAAAGGTATTGACCGCTGCGGTGGTTGCGCACACAACCACCGCAGCGGAATACCAAAACTTTCATTCAAAGGAGACAGATCGTGGCTCGCAATTCCAACTTCGTGAAAGCTGTGACCGTAGTCAGCAGCTTGGCTTTGACCCTGGGGATAGTCTCACCAGTGCAGGCAGCCGACAAGACCGTGGTCACCATCTGGTCCTTCGGAGACGTAATCCGTCCAGAATTCGCAACCGCCTATGAAAAACTCAACCCAGATATTGACTTGGTGATCAAAAAGTCAGACCTTGACCCTCACCACAACTCACTAACCACCGCGATGCTTGCGAAGAACACCCCGGACATTGCCGCAATCGAGGTCTCCTACTCCGGTTACTTCCGCTCCTACCCAAAGTATTTCCTTGACCTAAAGACTGTTGGTGCTTCTGAGATGGAGCCAGACTTCTTGGACTGGCGCTGGGACCAAGGCGTGGGCGATGACGGTCGAGTGATCGGTATCCCAACAGATGTGGGCGGCGCTGCAATTGCCTACCGCACCGATTTGTTCAAGGCTGCGGGTATGCCAACCGATCCTGCAAAGGTTTCTGCCCTATGGCCAACCTGGGACAAGTTCATGGAGACCGGTAAGACCTATAAGGCAAAGACCAAGAAGTCTTTCATCGACTCCTCCGGCACCATCTACGCAGCTGTTTTGAACCAGGGTGCGGAGAAGTACTATGACCGCACCGGCAAGCTGGTTTACTCCACCAACAAGCAGGTTCGCACCGCCTTCGACACTTCCGCCAAGGCTCTTGCAGCCGGCATCGGCAGCAACATTTCTCAGTTCACTTCCGACTGGAACACCGGTTTGAACAAGGGCTCATTCGCAACCGTCATTGCTCCAGCCTGGATGCTGGCATACATCAAGAACCTTGCACCTTCGACCAAGGGCAAGTGGAACGTTGCGGCTCTACCTGGTGGCGGTGGCAACATCGGCGGCAGCCAGCTTTCGATCCCAGCCTCGGCAAAGCACCCTAAAGAAGCTATGGCGTTTATCAAGTGGTACCTATCTCCTGAGATGCAGCTAAAGGTCTTCAAGGACTACGGCCTATTCCCATCGGCAAAGGTGCTTTACGATGACGCAACCGTTTTGGGATACAAGGACCCGTTCTTCAACAACGCTCCAATTGGCTCGATCTACGCCAAGGGTGCACTGGCTCTAAAGCCAATCTTCGAAGGCCGCAAGCAGCGCCAGATCGACAACATCTTCGGTCAGGCTCTCTCGAGGGTCGCCCTCAAGAAGCAGACTGCCGCGGCAGCTTGGCAGCAGGCGCTGAACGAGATTAAGAAGACAGTCGGTTAGTACATATGTCCAAAACCCGAAGGTCTCCAAACCCTTACCGCTCGAAGCCGATACAGGCTTCTCGCGGCAAGGGCATCAAACAGCATGAATCAAAGTGGGCGTATCTTTTCATCTCGCCTTTCTTTGTCATGTTCTTGATCTTCGGCTTGGCACCGGTAATTTTCTCGACGTACATTGCCTTTTTTAACTGGGATCCACTGGGCGATGCCATCTTTATTGGTTTTGACAACTTCACATTCTTGATAACCGATGACAGATTCTGGCAAGCCACCGGCAACACCTTTAGCATTTGGCTGTTCTCGACGATCCCCCAGATGATTCTGGCCATCTTCCTGGCGAGCATTTTGCGTAATCCTCGCTTGAAGGCCCCGACCTTTTGGCGCACGCTATTGCTAATTCCAAACATCACCTCGGTGTTGGCAGTGGCAATTGTGTTTGGTCAGCTTTTTGGCCGCGACTTTGGAATGTTCAACATCATCATCGGTGCCTTTGGCTATCCACACATCGACTTTGTTTCTGAGACCATCCCCGGCCACATCGCCATTGCGACCATGATCACCTGGCGCTGGGTTGGTTACAACGCACTTATCTTCTTGGCTGCGATGCTTGCGATTCCAAATGAGCTTTATGAATCCGCAGAGCTTGATGGCGCGACCAAGTGGCAAACCTTCCGCTATGTCACGCTTCCTGGTTTGAGAAACACAATCACCTTCGTGGTGGTAGTTGGAACCATTGGCGGCCTGCAGGTATTCGCGGAGCCTTTGACCCTAAGTGGAAACTTCAACGGTGGTGACTCAAGACAGTTCTCAACCTTGACGCTGTTCTTGTTCGAGCAAATGTTCCTGGAGCAAAAGTACGGCTACGCAGCGGCTGTCGGAATCGCCATCACTGTGATCGTGCTGATCATCTCGCTGATCAACTTCCTGATCACTCGCAGGATTGCAAGTGAGGACTCCAAATGACGACCTTCGCACTTCCAAAGCTTCGGTTGACTAAGCAGTCGAAGAACAAGCGCAACAAACTTTCCTGGTTCAGCTACACAATGCTCTACTTCATCGGGTTCATCTCGCTGTTCCCGTTCTACTGGATGTTTGTTGTTGCCTCTAGCGGCTCGGAAGAGATCGCAAAGATTCCACCGTCTCTGGTTCCAGGACCTCGTTTCCTAGAGGTAATGAACGATGTTTACGCGGCAGTTCCTTTTAACCAAGCGCTCTGGAACACCCTGATTGTTGGAACCGCTGTCGCGGTAGCGCAGGTGTTCTTCTCGGCTCTTGCCGGGTTCGCCTTCGCGAAGCTGAACTTCAAGGGTCGCAGATCCCTGATTCTGGTAATCATCGGAACCATGATGCTGCCATCGCAGTTGGGCATCATCCCGATGTTCATCCTGATGGGAAACCTGGGCTGGATTGACACTCTCTACGCACTGATTGTGCCGGCTTTGGTTACCGCCTTTGGCGTGTTCTGGATGCGACAGATTATTGATGCCCAGGTTCCTAATGAGCTGCTTGAGGCAGCCAGCCTCGATGGCGCGGGAGTCATGAAGACCTTCACCACCGTGGTGTTCCCGGTAATCAGACCCAGCGCTTTCGTGCTGGGACTGTTCTCCTTCTTGGGATCTTGGAACGACTTCCTGTGGCCACTATTGGTGCTGCAGAGCCCAGAGAATTTCACCGTGCAGGTGGCAATTAACCAGTTGAAAGGCAGTTACGCGCTCGACTACGCGCTGAACATGGGCGGTGCCTTTATGGCCACCGCACCACTACTACTGCTCTTCATCTTTGTAGGTAAGCGTTTGGTCGGCGGAGTTATGGATGGAGCGGTGAAGGGATGAGTAAGTTCCCTGAGGACTTCAAGTGGGGGGTTGCAACCTCTAGCTATCAGATCGAAGGCGCGACCAATGTTGACGGGCGCGGCGAAAGCATCTGGGACCGCTTCTGCGCGACCGAAGGCAAAGTGGCCAACGGCGAGAACGGTGACATCGCTTGCGATCACTACAACCTGTTTGCCGAGGATGTTGCTCTAATGAAGTCACTTGGCGTGAGCACCTACCGTTTCTCACTGGCCTGGCCTCGACTGTTCCCAAATGGCGACAAGCAGCGCGAACAGCGCGGTTTTGATTTCTACAACCGCCTGATCGACGAGCTAATTGCAAACGACATCACTCCGGTTATTACCCTCTACCACTGGGACCTACCGCAGAAGCTTGAGGACAAGGGCGGCTGGGCTAATCGCGAGATTGTTTACGACTTTGCCTTCTATGCAGGAGAAGCAGTGCAGGCATTCTCGGACCGTGTCAAAGAGTGGATCACCATTAACGAACCATGGTGTGTTTCTTGGTTGGGTTACATGATCGGCATTCACGCCCCAGGGGTAAAGAATCTTGATTCGGCACTTGCCGCAGCGCACCACACCGCGCTAGCCCACGCTGAGGCATCGCGCGTCATGAAGGCGATTGATCCAGGCATCAAGACCGGCATCGCGCTTAACATGACCACCTACCGCATTGAGGATGAGAGCGATGCTGAGCTTTCGGAGCTTGGCGACCTAATGGATGCTCAGTTAAATCGCTGGTGGATTGATGCATTCCTAAATGGCCGCTACCCCAAGAGCATCGCCGATTTCCACAGCGAGCGTTTGGCAAAGATTGTTCAACCTGGCGATCTTGAGAAGCTAAAAGTCCAGACCGATTACCTTGCGGTCAACTACTACTCAGACTCTTTCATTGGACTGCCTCGCGAAAGCGATGGCCCAATGTCTGACGGCGGGCTATTCCCATTCCCTCACCGCAGCAATGGCACACCTCCAGAGCCTTACACCGACATGGGTTGGCCAATCACTCCGGTTGGACTTGAGGATTTGCTGGTGAGGATCTCGACGGACTGGCCTGAGATTGCAGAAATTGTGATTTCCGAAAATGGTGCTGCCTATGACGATGAGCCAAATGCCATGGGAGACGTCGAGGATGTCAGAAGAATCGATTACCTAGTAGGTCACCTTGAAGCAGCATCCAGGGCGATTGATCGAGGTGCTCCACTTACCGGTTACTACGCCTGGTCTCTAATGGACAATTTCGAGTGGGCAGAGGGCTACTCAAAGCGCTTTGGCATCATTCACGTAGATTTCACCACCCTCAAGCGCACCATCAAGAACAGTGGCAAGACCTATGCGGCTATCATTGCCGCGAATAGGTTAAAATCGAATACGGGGGTCAAATAATCTAATGCCCGTAACTTCACCATCAATTTTTAGAACTACCTACGCAGAGATTGCTGCAAAGGCTGGGGTTAGCCGCGCCACGGTATCCAGGGTTCTCAATGGTGACGACCGTGTCAATACCGAAAGAGCTCAAGCCGTAATGGATGCCGCGAGCAAGCTCGGCTACCGCACCAATCGAGCAGCCAGGGCGCTATCTACCGGTCGCACCGGACAGATCGCAGTTGTAATTGATGATTCTCCATCTGTGCTCAGCGACCCATTCTGGGGAGTAGTTCTGGCTGGTATTTCTAGGGTGCTGATGGCAAATGACATTCACCCGGTGTTGATGGTTTCGCCATTGGAATCTGAAGACAGCCCTATCGCGAACTACCTTGATGGTGGCGATGTTGACGGTGCGATTTTCCTAACCGTTCACAAAGAAGACGTGGTTCACAAACTTGTCCAAAAGGGTCTACCGATAGTAGTTATTGGGACCCCAATCGATCTCAAGTCAGACATTGTTTACGTCGACACTGACAACCGTGCTGGCGCTGAACTTGCCACTAAGCATTTGCTTGGTAGCGGCTGCAAGGAAGTAGCAACCATCACCGGTGACATTTCGGCGGTTGCCGGAATCGATCGCCTTGAGGGATATCACGCTGCACATCTAAGTCTTGGCCACGAGGTAAACGAGGAATTGATTGCTCAAGGCGACTGGTCCTTCGAGAGCGCCAAGACCTTGACGCTTCGCCTATTGGCCAGACATCCAAACATCGACGGCATCTTCGCGGCCAATGACGCGATGGCCCTAGGCGTTATGGCGGCCATCTACGAGCGTGGCCGATTGGTCCCTGATCACGTTGCGGTAGTTGGTTTTGACGACAACATAATGGCGCAAACTCACCGCCCAGGACTCACCACAATCCGTCAGGACATCTTGGGCCTGGGTGCCGCAGCTGCCGAATCTATGTTGTCGATTCTGCAGGGTGAAACCCCCGCTCCAAAGATTTTGCCGACCGAACTTATTTTGCGAGAATCTGCTTAGCTTTGAAATAACAACGAGTGTGTGCGCACTCGATAGATAGCGTCGAAAGGTAATTATGCGCACCCAGAATCGTCTCATCGCAACTGCTGCCGCGGTGGCAATGCTGCTAACTCTGCTTGGACCGGCCGGTCCATCCACTGCAGTCAACTGGGTGACTTCGCTTGCCTGGGGCAACCTTCACGTGAAGAAGCAGCCTGGAGTCTTTGAGCGCTTCACGCGTGAGTTCAACGAGAAAGAGCAGCTACTAGCTGACTCCGAGACTCAGCACAACCAGGCCTGGATCCGCACCGACCAGACCAGCGTCACCGTTCAGTACGTTGGCACACCAGCTAACGCTGGCCAGCAGGTCAAGTTTGTGGTTGACAGCGACATCGCCTACACCGACAACATCCCAGGCGATGAGAACATCGGAACGGTTGATGCAACCGGTATTGCGGAGCTAGTGATCACCCCGACCAAGGCTGCCGCTGAGGATGACTCAATTCGAGTCGACCTAACCAATGGCACCACCACCGTTGGCACCATGCTTTTGCTTTTCAAAAAGGCAGGCTTCTACCCGGTAGTCAAGCTGCTTGGAACCTCAACCGGCCCGGAGGCAGCCTGTGACTATAAGTACGACTGCCAGGGTTCAGATCTTTGGGAGGCCACCTACGAGTGGAGCGTGTTCAAGCGCGGTTGGCTACCTGAGTATGCCCAGGTTTATGCCAAGTCCTACCTGTATGGATCAACCATTGCGCTGAAGTATCGCGTCTTTGACATCTGGGGCACCCCACAGGCTAAGCGCGAGGTGAACCTGTTGGTCGACACCGCCTGCAGTGTTTGCAAGTGGGCCAAGTTCACCGACAAGAAGGTCACTGACTCCAGAGGTTACGTTTCCTTCTCGCTCAAGAATCTCAACACCAAGGCTTCGGTTTTGGGTTATAAGTCGGTCAACCCAGACACCAAGGAACCAGGTGCTGGTTTCTTGCCATTCAGCATGCACACCACAACCAATGAGCTAGAAGAGTCGGTTGACTACTACTGGCCACAAATTGTGCCGGATCTATCTATCCGACCTTCTGCGGTTTCAATGCAGGTTCGAACCAGAGGCAACCAGCCGGCTGACACCGACGGCAACGTCATTGTTGGCACCGAGGAGAACCCTGCTCTAAAGCTTGACCCAGCAAACCTCACAACCGATGACAACGTTGTGGTGAGGCTTGCGATCAGCTACCTAAGGAACGCCCAAGCTAACGCCATGTATTCGCCAGATATCAAGGTGACCGCCACCAATGGTGGAGTGGCAGTTTTGGTTACCTCATCCAACAAGTTGGAGACCATGACCTCGACCAAGGTGGGCAAGAATGCGCTGACCTTTGGCTACAACAGTTCGAATAAGCGCCGCGACGCCGAGATCGTTTTGATCGGAACTAAGGCTGGAAAGACCACCTGGACTTTCACCATCGGTGGCGTCAAGCGAACTGTCACACAGACCTACACGAAGTAGAACCTGAAATCGGTTTCTAAGCCCAAATACCGCAGTTTTTGGGCTTAGATAACAGTTGTATAAATTCGGTGTGAAATCGGTTTCATAATTTCAAACACCGAATTAGTCTTTGCTAACAAATAAATACATCCATCATCTCGACGAGTGTGCGACCGCGAGACCCGGTGAATCGACGTGAGAACTGTGTGCGCAACTTCTTCTCTCGGTCACCTTTCAGCCCCTGCTTGAAAGGAACTATCTTCATGAAGCTTAAAAATTCGAAGTTAGCATCGATGCTGACTTCCGCAGTGCTCCTAGCTACATCTCTAGTCACGCTCACTGCAGTGCCAGCAAGTGCAGACGCCCCTGCTCCAGCAATTTTGTTCGACTACGAGTCAAACGAGGTAGGCATGAACGGCTGGAGCAACGTGCTCGGCTACACCTCCGCTGGTGATAACACCGCCTGGGGTAACTACGTCCCTTCTGCCGATCAGGCTGGTGGGTCGTCCTATGGAACCAAGATGGTCAAGGGCCAAAAGGGTAACGCCGTCTCCAACACTGCGATTGGCAGTATTGCCGACGGCTCGAGCTTGATTTCCTCCACCACCCGCATAGTCACGATGAGGCTCTATGCCCCAGAGGCTGGTAAAACCGTTCAACTGCAGCTAACCAAGAACGACTACTCAGCTGCTCAGAACGCCACTGCATCGCAGGTGACCTCTATCGGATGGCAGACTCTAAGCTTTGAGTTCTCAGCAGGCATCGACTTCACCCAGTCTTTCAATAGGGCGAATGTCTCCTACGACATCGCCTCAACTGTCGGTGGCGATGGAAACAACCCGAACCACATCTATTTCTACGATGACGTTTCCTTTAACGGAGCACCTCTTGCTCCACCGACCTTGTTTAACTATGAGTCGAATATGGTTGGAAGCAACAGCTGGGGCAACGTACTGGGCTACACCTCCGCTGGTGATAACACTGCCTGGGGTAACTACGTAAACGCTGCTGACCAGGCAGGTGGTTCAGCAACTGGAACGATTATGGTCAAGGGACAAAAGGGAAACGGATCCTCTAACACCGCCATCGGCGCAGATGCAATCTCTGCTAGCTCTAGCTTGATCTCATACCAGAATCGCTCAGTCACCATGAACTTCTACGCACCAGCAGCCGGCAAGACTGTTGTGCTCGGTGTTCAGACTGTCAACTACTCAAATACCTTGACCACCTCCGCCACCGCAACTACAACTGTTGGTTGGCAGAAGCTAACCTTTACCTTCCCAACCAGTGCAAACTATGGGGTGGATTGGAGAAGGGCTTGGGTGGCATATGATCCAGAGAGAACCACTGGCGGCGG
>NZ_CBCHRQ010000030.1:0-15032 GCF_965064355.1 Aquiluna sp. | reverse complement strand
ACCGCCAGCGCAGCGGAAACGTTCATCGCCTGGTGCTCCCCCAGCATTTTCAGGGTTAGTTCACTAACTTGACCGTCTGGGTAGGAGATAGCGAGCTTGGTGCCGCCAAGACTCAGATCCACCGACTTGATTTCGAAGTCGGCCTCTCTAGCAAAACCAAATCCGACACGCTTGACTCCTTGGTTTGGCTCGAAGCCTCGGACAATCGGGTCATCCTCGTTCAAGATCGCAACGCCTTGGATAAAAGGCATCATCTCGCGCTTGATTTGAGCTGTGACTTCGATTCCCCCAAATTCACCAACGTGCGCAAGACCCACCTTGAGCTCCACTCCGATATCCGGCAGGCACCAGCTCGCTAGGGCCTTGATAGAACCGACTCCGGCGGCACCAAGCTCCAAAACGAGGTATTTGGTGCTGGTTTGTAGTTTCAAGACCGTTAGCGGAAGTCCGACCTCATTGTTGAAAGAGTCTCTTGGAGCAACTGTTTCACCGACCCTGGAGAGAATCTCGCGAAGCATGTTCTTGGTTGAAGTCTTGCCATTTGAACCTGTGATGCCAACGACCTGAAGCCCGCCCTTGGCACGAACTTTGGCAAGGACATACTTTGCCAAATCTGTGAGTGCGACAACGGTGTCCTCAACTTGGATCTGCGCGATCTTTACAGAGGGGTTTGGAGTTGAAACCACCGCAAGGGCGGCAATATCAGCGACCTGCTCTAGGTAACGGTGTCCATCCTCGTGCTCACCTAATTTGGCAAAGAAAATGCCACCTTTTTCCAGTGACCGTGAATCGGTGTCAGCTCCACCTTGAACAACTAGATTTTCGTCACCCTGAACTACTTTTCCGTTTATCGCAGCAGCGATTTCGGCGAGGGTCAGTGCAATCATGACTCAACCGCCTCTTTCGCTAGCGCCCTTGCGTCAAATGGGACTTTCTGACCGGCAATCTCCCGATATGTGAGGTGCCCGGGACCACACCACAGCACAGCGGAGTCTTCGGTTGTTTCTGAAACTGCTCGCTTGATCGCCTGCGCTGGGTCTGGAATCTCCAAGATTCTGCCCGAACCCGAGTTAGACCCAGCTGCGGTGATCAAGGCGTGTCGAATACTTGCCGGATCTTCGTCCCTTGGGTGCTGATCGGTGATGATCAAAAGATCCGCATTCGATCCCGCAATACCCATTTGGCTGCGCTTGCCCTGGTCTCGATTTCCAGAGGCACCTAGCACCAAGGTAAGGGTTGGGTAACGCTGTTTCAACTCCATCACGGCGCTCTCCACCCCGGCAGGAGTGTGGGCATAGTCAACATAAACATGGGGCTTTGCTTGAGAAATCAGCTCTAAACGTCCTGGAACATAAAGCTTTGTTGAGCTAACCGCTGCCTCAAGTTCACTTGCGCTAAAACCGGCTTCGAGCAACATCACTAGCGCCAGAACCAAGTTCTTGGCCATCAGTGCTCCTTGCGAAAAGTGAACGCTGAGCTCGTGCTTGCCGGAAATCGTTAGCTGCTCAGCCTGGTAGCTATAGCTGTAATGCAGTCCTTTTCCAATGCCCACCGCTGGGATTTTGGAGGACTCTAAAAGCTGTCGGGCATAGTCATCCTGGACAAGAACAACGCCTTTTTTGGCGTATTTCTTTGTGAATAACGCTGCTTTGGCGGCTAGATACTGCTCCATGGTTGAAAAGTCATTTAGGTGATCGCGAGACAGATTGCTAAAACCCACAACCTCGAATGCCACACCATCTACTCGGTGTCGGATAAGCGCTTGGGCGGAGACCTCGATGGCTGCGTGGTGCGCGCCAGCTAATCGCATCTGCGCCAATAGGTCATGTAGCTCAGTGACCTCGGGTGAGGTGAGAGTGGCAGGAAGTTCAGCTTTTCCAACGATTCGACTGGTCGAAGCGCTCATACCAGCGGGTTTTCCTAAGCCCAACAAAAGCTGATGCAGATAGTTGGTGGTGGAAGTCTTACCGTTGGTTCCGGTGACCCCAAATAGCGTCATGCCAGATTCGGTGGTGCCATAAACCAGGTTGGAAATATCCCCCGCGATTGACTTTGGATCCGGGTGCACAAGGGATGCAACACCCGCTACTTCCCTATCGGACAAAACTGCCACAGCGCCGTTTGCCAGTGCCTGATCCAAAAAATCCAGACCGTGGTGCTTTAGCCCCTGGGTTGCAATGAATAGCGAACCTGGTCTACACAAATTCGAGGCCAGAGCGACTGAGTTGATCTCAACATCGTCACCGCTTCGAGAAAGACTGAATTTCTGAGCCAGGAGACTAGTTGCGAGGTTCGACTTCACCGTTGGATCCTGATGGTAGGTCTGGGGATTTCGTGGTGGATGGTGGCACGCGATAGGTCTTGAGAGCCTGCTGCATGATCGCTTTGAATGGGAAGGTCGCCTGAAGCGAGTTTGATACGCCAACTGCCTTGTAGATGGTGATGCCTACGATGAACTTTGGATTCTCCGCCGGAGCCAGACCATAGAAGGAAATCGCGAACTGTGATCCGTACCCAGAGCCGTCCTTGATCTGCGCGGTACCGGTTTTACCAGCAACGCGATAGCCATCTATCTGTGCATTTCGACCGACGCCACCAAACTCAACAACCTTTTCCATCAGGTTTAGGTTCAGCTTTGCGGTTTCTTTGGACACCACACGGGTGGCGTTCTGTTTTGGCTGATAAATGATTGAGCCATCATCGGCCGTGCAGTTCTCCACCAGAATCGGGTCTAGCCTGACGCCTTCGTTAGCCATCGCCTGGTAGGCGTAAGCCATCTGAATTCCAGTGACCGAAATACCTTGACCATAGGTCGTGGCGTAGTTGGTCATCTTGTCCCAGTCTTTGTAGTTGTGCAAGATTCCTGAGCTCTCACCCTCGAATCGAAGTGGGCTAACAGACCCAAAACCAAACTTTTGCAGGTAGTTGTATCTAGTTTCTTTGTCGATCTTGACTCCAAAGCTAGACATTCCGGTGTTGGAGGAATACCGAAGGACTCCTCCAAGGGTTAGGTTGAATGGCTCATGTCCAAAGCTGTCCTTGATCCAACCACCGGCAAAGTCAAGCTTCATGTAGTCAGGGGCTCTCACGGTGTCGTAAGCGTTAGCAGTCTTGGTGTCCAAGACCATGGCGGAGGTAAGCGCCTTCATGATCGAACCTGGTTCGAATGCTGCCTGGAAGATTTTTGAACCGCGGTTGTTGGCATCGGAGGCTGCCGGATCGTTTGGGTCAACCGATGGGGCTTCAGCAGCTGCCAAAAGTTTGCCCGTTTCAACTTCCACGACCACCGCTGATGCCCACTGCGCACCTAGGTTGTTCACGGTGTCAGCCAAAACTTGCTGAGCAAAGAACTGCAGGTTGGCATCTATCGCAAGGTTCAGGGTGCCGCCGTTTTGGGTTGGCTGGGTAGTGACGTTTGAGGTTGGAATGCGAACCCCTTCGGCACTTCGCTCAAAAGTTTCCTGGCCGTCAATACCCGCAAGGCAGGTGTTGTATTGACGCTCAAGCCCCGCTAGTGGTGCACCATCGGAACCGACAAAACCAATCACGTTTCCAGCAACTGCACCATTTGGATACAACCGGTCTGCAAATGCATCAAAGTAAATCCAAGGGATGCTCAGTTCCCTAATGGCGTTGTAGGTCTCGGCATCAACCTTTTTGGCCAAGCTCGAATACTCGCTATCTCCGGCGAGCAACAAAGTTAATTCCTGTGTGCTTAGTTCTATCAGCGGAGCAAGTTCTGCCACGATTTGCTCGACCGTGCGCTCGGTGCGAACGCCGTCAACAGTCTTAAAGACGCTACCGACATTCTTGGGTGCGGCATTCACGTCGTAGCGGAAGACGGTCCTTGCAAGCACCTGCCCAGAAGAATCGCGGATTTGACCCCTAAGGGCGGGAAGCGTTTGAGTAATTGAGCGCGAATTGAACGACTCTTCGCGAATCTCGGCGGCTCGAACAACCTGGAAATCAACTAGGCGAATTCCAAGACCAACAACCATAGCCACAAGAATTAGGGCAAATACACCGAGCCTGCGACTCAGTGATCGGTGCGTACCCATGGTGGCCTATCTGGTTGGTGAAGCTGGGATGAGACCCGACTCCAAAACTAGGCCAGAAAGGGCTGGTTTCTGCGTTTCGACACTCTCAGATACCGCAGCGCTGGCAACCGTTGCCGCGGTGAAATCAGAGACGGTTCCCATTGCAGAGTTGGCAACAAGGTTTGCGGAGACTACGACCGCATTTTCTGCGCTGGCAGGACGAGGCTTACCAAATACTCGGTCGTTCTCGATATCCAAAAGGACTGAAGCTGGGTTAGCGACCATACCTAGGCGGTTCGCGGCATCGGCCAGGTTCTGCGGGGATGCCAACGAGTCGACCTCTTCCTGAAGGATTTGAACCTCAGTGGCAAGGTCACGCTTTTCAAGCTTTAGCGAACGTAGGTGGTACGCGTCCTGGGTGAGGACCATGTTTAGTGCCAGCTGACCCAGTAGCAGGACGATGATGCCAACCACGATGATCAGACCGGCTGTCATATTTGGACGCAACTGCCTTGCCTGAGCCTGCGAAACCATGTAAACCGCCATTAGTTACCCTCCAGTTTTTCTGCAGCCCGAAGCCTTGCCGAAGCAGACCTTGGGTTTTTCTCCAGTTCCAATTCCGTGGCGCGCTCTACGCCACGGGTGATGATCTTCAAAACCGGTGCAGTGCCAGGCAATTCGACTGGCATGTCAACCGGAGTAGAACTTGTGGCGGCCGCTTGGAGGGCATCTTTGACAATCCCGTCCTCCAGGGAGTGGTAAGACATAACCACTAGTCGACCGCCAACAGCTAACGCGTCAATCGCCTGAGGCATGGCGTCTTCAAGGACACCCAGCTCATCGTTGACAGCAATTCTTAGGGCCTGGTAAATCCGCTTGGCTGGGTGGCCGTTGGTCTTACCGGGAGCAACCGGGACAACATCGATAACGATCTTGTTCAGCTGGGTTGAAGTTGTGATTGGAGTTACAGCACGCTCGCGAACTATGCGCCTAGCGATTGGTCCTGCGAAGCGCTCCTCGCCGTAGCGACGGAAAATTCGAGCTAGTTCGCTCTCATCCATGCTGGCTAGCAGGTCAGCCGCAGTTTTACCGCTGGTCTGATCCATGCGCATGTCTAGCTCTGCCTCTTGCGCATAAGAGAATCCACGCTCTGCAACATCAAGCTGCATTGAGCTGACGCCGAGGTCCATCAAGATTCCGTGGACCGCTGGAATCTCTAGTCGGTCCAAAATCGATTCGATCTCGTCGTAGACCGCAAGCACTGGGATAAAGCGCTCACCGAACTGCGCAAGGCGCTCAGAGGCAAGAGCAATCGCGCTTGGGTCGCGGTCGATTCCAATCACAGTCAAGGTTGGGTTTTGGGCCAATAGCGCTTCGGTGTGGCCGCCAAGCCCCAAAGTGCAGTCGATTGCCACCGGCTTGGAAACGCTAAAGCCTGGCTGCAATAGGTCAAGGCAGCGCTGAAGCATTACTGGGGAATGCAATTGGGAAGTTTGAATCATGAGAATCCCTTTTGTCCTGCCCTGCACCTTGGTCCTTGTCCGTTTGTGAGCTTGATTTTCACTTGTTCCGACTTCGGGGAAGAAGGCCGGTACACGGCCAAGGGCCAAGGTGCAGGGTTAGAACAACCCGGGGATCACCTCCTCCGCCTGTGAGGAGAAACTGTCTTCGTTGCGGGCTAGGTAGTCATTCCAGGTCTGGGCATCCCATATCTCGGCTCTTGCGCCAACACCGATAATGACCAACTCTTTGGAAAGGTTCGCGTAATCGCGAAGTAGCTGTGGCAGTAGCACTCGACCCTGCTTGTCTGGGGTCTCATCAGTTGCACCCGATAGGAAGACACGTAGGTAGCGACGAGCTTCCTCGTTGGTAACCGGTGCCTGGCGGATCTTCTCGTGCACGGATGCGAATTCTTTGGTGGAGAAGACATAGAGGCATCGCTCTTGGCCGCGGGTGATAACAACACCGTCACCAAGCTCATCGCGGAACTTGGCGGGAAGAATTAGGCGGCCCTTTTCGTCCAGCTTGGGCGTGTGAGTACCAAGTAGCACTTCGACCCCTTTCCCAAGCTGTTTCCTCCACTTTACTCCACTTTCCTCCACTTTGCATTAATTTGGCGTGTTTTATATCACGTTTTGGTCACTTTTTTTAAATGAAAAAACCCCGCGAAAGCGGGGTTAGGTCAGGTTTTGCTATTCGTTGCCGAAGCGTTGATTCCAACGATCCTCAAAGAAAGCTGTCTTTGGCTTGTCGCCTGCGGCTGGAAGTTCCGGAAGTCTGAAGTTTGCGCTGGCGATAACCAGCCCAATCACCATTACCAAGAATGCAACGACACCAAAAAATGCCACCTGTAGGGCAACGGCCAAGACTAAAAGTCCCAGGCCGGAGAGCAGAATCAACACGCCAAGCACTAGCTTCCCTGCCGACTGATTGGCACTGGTGGTGCTGGAGATGGTCTTAGCAAACTCGGCGTCTTGCGCCATAAGGTTGCGTTCCATCTCTTCGAGCAGTTTTTGCTCGCGCTCAGATAGTCCCATTGTGAACTCCAATCTTCCCTAATTGTAAACAGCGAAGCTCAGTTAGGCTATCCCCTATGTCTCAAGGTTTTCTACTAAATCTGGTCCAGCACCGTTTGGATGTGTATTGCGACCTCAAGCGTTCTGAGCTAACTGAGATCTCAGATGACTTAGTGCCCATCATCGACTACACCCAAGATCTACTTGCCGGCGGCAAGCGATTCCGCGCGCTGTTTGCCTTCTGGGCCTGGGCGGGCTACCAAGTGGTAGAGGTTGCCACCGAGAAACTGAGCGCTGAGACGCCTGTGGTTTCGGTGGCGGCCGCGCTGGAAATGTTCCACGCGGCAGCCCTGGTTCACGATGATCTACTGGATCAGTCCGATACACGCAGAGGGAAACCTGCGATCCACAAGCGTTTCGAGTCTTTGCACCAATCCAGCAGATTTGCTGGCAGCGCGGAGCGCTTTGGAGTTGCAGGTTCAGTACTTGTGGGCGACATGATGTTGTCTTGGTCATCGGAACTCTTCGGTGACGCCCTGCTGCACTCCCCCGGCGAAGTGATTGAAGCAGCCTGTCGAACCGAGTTCTCAAAGATGCGTTTTGAGGTTATGGCTGGTCAATACCTTGATGTCCTAGAGGAAAATGCCGCACCACTTCGTTCGAAGTCTGAGGCAGTGGCTCGAGCCAACAAGGTAATGCTCTATAAAACCGCCAAATACAGCCTTGAGGCACCACTGTTGATTGGCGCCGCCCTAGGCGGTGCTCACGAATCAGAGCTGAAGAGCCTGAGTAACTTTGGGATCCCGCTGGGTCTTGCATTCCAGCTCAGGGACGACATTCTTGGTGTTTTTGGCGACCCTCAGGTCACTGGAAAGCCGGCCGGCGATGACCTTCGCGAGGGTAAGCGAACTGTTTTGATTGGTCTGACCTTGGAAGCACTGCCGGTAAGCGTTGCGAACATCTTTGAAGAGCTGTTGGTTAGCGGAGATCTCGATATCGAGCAGATCGACTTCATGAGAAATGCCATTGTGGACTCCGGTGCCCTTGCCAAGACTGAAGCTTTGATTGAGCAGTACTCAGACAGGGCGATTGAAGCGCTAGCTGAGCTGGAAATCTCAGAGCAGGGTCGTAAAGAACTTGCGAATCTGACTGACGCGGTAATCAACCGCAGTAAGTAGGGCTTTAGCCCAGTGACTGGGCAGCTCTTCTAACCGGAGCCTTGTGCCCCTCAAGAAGTGCCGCAATCGGAGTTCTACCCAAGTGCTCGTTCTCGGCATAAATCCATTGAATAGCCTCGTCGAGAGTCAGGCTGCAGTCAAGTAACAGGAACAGGGTTCCTCGAATGCTTGAAAGCGGTTCACCGTTTTGAATTAGGTGAGCTGGAATCATTGGCTGCTTGTCGACTCGGACACTAAACAGCACGTGCTCCTCGATCAACCTTCTCACCTTGGATGCAGAGATACCTAGTTGTTCACCGGCCTGGTCAATGGTTAGCCAGCTATCGACACCTGGAAGTGACATCGACTATCTCCTCTGAGTTTGAACGAGCTGCTCGGCAACCAAGAAGGCTAGCTCGAGTGACTGCATGTGGTTTAGGCGAGGGTCGCAGACCGATTCGTAGCGCTGCGCCAAGGTAGCTTCGTCGATCATCTCAGAACCACCAAGGCACTCGGCGACATCGTCACCGGTTAGCTCAACGTGCAGGCCACCCGGGTGAGTGCCAAGGGAGCGGTGAACCTCAAAGAATCCCATGACCTCGTCCATGACGTCTTCAAATCGACGCGACTTGTAGCCGTTCTCGGTGGTGATGCCATTGCCGTGCATTGGGTCGGTGATCCACAGTGGCGTTGAGCCGGTTTCCTTGGCTGCCTGAATTAGCTTTGGTAGCTCTTCGCGAATCTTGCCGGCACCCATTCGAGAAATCAGGGTCAAGCGACCTGGCTCGCGGTTTGGGTCTAGTTTCTCGATGATCTTTTTTAGGTCATCAACCGAGGTGGTTGGTCCAAGCTTTACACCCAGTGGGTTTCTAACCCGAGAGAAGAAGTCAAGGTGTGCACCATCTAGCTGTCTGGTGCGCTCACCCACCCAGACGAAGTGACCTGAGGTCACATAGGGAGTGTCAGTTCGAGAGTCGATTCTGGTCATCGGACGCTCGTAATCAAACAGCAATCCCTCGTGAGAGACAAAGAACTCTGTGGCGCGAAGCTCCGCGGAATCAACGCCGCAAGCCTCCATGAACCTCATGGCGCGATCGATGTCACCGGCGATTGACTCGTACTGCTTGTTGGCAGGATTGTCGGTGAAGCCCTTGTTCCAAGCATGCACCTGACGAAGATCAGCAAATCCACCGGTGGTGAAGGCGCGGATCAAATTCAGGGTGCTGGAAGAGGTGTGGTACGCCTGCATTAGGCGTCTGGCGTCATTGCGACGAGACTCCTCGGTGAACTCATAGCCATTGACCGCGTCGCCGCGGTAGGCAGGGAGGGTTACGCCATCACGGGTTTCAAAATCAGAGGATCTTGGCTTTGCAAATTGCCCGGCCATGCGGCCCATTTTGATAACCGGTAGCGATGAGCCATACATCAAGACCACTGCCATCTGCAGCACGGTCTTGATTCGGTTACGAATGCGATCTGCGGTGGCATCAACAAAAGTCTCGGCACAGTCGCCGCCCTGCAATAGGAATGCCTCTCCCCTGGCTGCTTGCGCCAAGCGCTCCCGCAGGGTGTCTACCTCACCGGCGAACACCAAAGGTGGTTGAACCGAGAGTTCCTTCTTTACCTGCTCTAGCACCTGAGCATCGGCCCAGGTTGGCTGCTGCCTAGCCTCTAGCTTGAGGTAGTTGTCTAATCCAAAGTCTGTCAATCTGTTCCTTTAGCTATGCGGCCCGAGCAAGGCGGTTCTTTACGGTGGAGGCGTATACGTCTTCATACTCTTGATTGCTCAGCTGCATGATGTTGTAGACGATTAGATCGGTAACAGCGCGCAACACTGCGCGGTCTCCCTCCATGCCGGCAAATCGTGTGAAGTCCATTGGTTCACCAATAACTACTCCAACTCGGCGAATCTTTGGATATTTTGAACCAATTGGCTGCACCTTTTCGGTGTCAATCATGGCAACTGGAATAACTGGGACCTTGGCTTCTAGCACCATGCGAGCAATGCCGGTTCTGCCGCGGTAAAGCTTTGCATCGGGAGAACGAGTTCCCTCCGGGTAGATTCCAAGCAGTAAGCCTCGCTCCAAAACGCCAAGACCGGTGTTTAGCGAATCTTCGGATGCCTTGCCGCCAGAACGGTCAATCGGGAGCTGCCCGGTCGCCTTGAAGAACCAACGGATCAGCGCACCCTTTACACCCTTGCCGGTGAAGTAGTCGCTCTTAGCTAAGAAGGTAACTGGCCTTTTCACTTTGAGCGGCAAAAAGATTGAGTCAGAAAAAGATAGGTGATTGGACGCGAGGATTGCGCCACCAGCATTTGGGACGTTCTTAGAACCTTTGACCCAGGGACGGAACAAAATCTGCAGAATTGGGCCAAGAATGAAGTTCTTGATAATGAAATAAGCCAATTTGTGCTCCAGTCGCGATGCTTACAGCTTAGCGAGCGACTCGCGCGCTAGGTCGGCAGCTCCAATAACTCCAGCCTGATTCGTAAACTCGGCCGTCACAATCTTGGCCTCTGGCCTAAACCCTCGGGCTGGCAGATCCTGCAAAAAACCCTCTCGAATTGGTTCGAGAATCATCTCGCCGGCATCGGATAGCCCGCCACCGATGACATAGACCTGTGGGTCTAAAACCGCGGTCATGGTAGCCATAGCCTGGCCCAGGTACCTTCCGGCCTCGCGGAAGATGGAATAGACACCGGCGTCGCCTTCTAACAGTGCTTGGTAAACCTGTGCACCGGTCAATTCCCCGACCTCGGCCTTGAGTTCCCGCAGTCTCTGTCCTGCGGGGCCGGCACTGGCAGCAAGCTTCTTTGCGGCCTTTAGTACCGCTGTCCCGGAGGAGTACTGCTCGACGCAGCCCTTACGACCGCAGCCGCACTGCTTCCCGTCTTGGACAACTCGAACGTGACCTAGCTCGCCAGCAATTCCAAAACCACCGCGGCGAAGCTTGTAGTCAGCAACCACTGCCCCACCGACTCCGGTGCCTAGGGTTAGCATCGCCATGTCTTTGGTGCCGCGCCCGGCTCCAAATTTGTATTCAGCCCAACCTGCAGCGTTGGCATCGTTTTCAATCACCAGCGGAACATCCAGGTGACCCTGGAGGCGGTCACGAAATGGCTCATTGCGCCATTTCAAATTTGGGGAGTACAAGATTATGGACTGACTTGCATCAATGAACCCGGCAGCAGCCACACCGACTCCGACGATCTCGGAGGTGGTATTAGCCATGACGTCCTTGATTACGTTGACGACAGTAGTAACCATGAGATCTGGATCCTGGGCGGGTGATGGCACCTTGGTTTCGTAAAGAATCTGGCCATGCTCATCTACCAGAGCACCAAGAATCTTGGTGCCACCGATGTCGATACCGACCGAGAGCATTTGTTCCTCACAGATTGACGAAGCTAAATTTTAGCGCTTTGTCGGAAGGTTACAAAAAATCAGGAAAATAGTTACAAAGGTTGTAGCTCGCACACTCAAAGTGGCGATTAGAGTATTTGAAACTCGAATGGGAGAAAACAATGACGTTTTACGATGTGCCGCTGTTGGTGGAATCAAACCCGCAGGAAAATGCCACAGATCTATTGCTTCAGCGGGTAGCCAAGAACCCAAAGCACCCACTTTTTTCAAGACAGAACCCAGACAAGAGCTGGCGTGATGTCACCGCTGGTGACTTCCTAGCCGAAGTAAGCACTTTGGGTAAGGGATTGATTGCCGCTGGCATAAAGCCTGGACAGGCCGTGGCCATCATGTCCAAGACCCGCTACGAGTGGTCGATGATCGACTTTGCGATCTGGTTTGCCGGTGCTGTAACCGTCCCTATCTACGAGTCAAGCTCCCCGTCACAGATCGAGTGGATCCTTTCAGACTCAGATGCTGTCGCTTTGTTTATTGAGAACGAGGAGCACCAGTCACGTGTTGACCAGATTCGCTCTAACACTCCTAGGGTTACCCAGGTTTGGAAGATCGATTCTGCAGACTTCACCAAGCTGCACCAGTCCGGCGAGACCGTCGCGGACGAGGTCTTAGAAACCGCACGCACCAATGCATCGCTAGGCGACTTGGCAACCATCGTGTACACCTCTGGTACCACTGGCAACCCAAAGGGCTGTGAGCTAACTCACCGCTCACTGGTTGACCACTGCAAGAACGCAGCGGCAGAGCTTCCTGAAATTGCCAACGACAAGCAGCACTCACTGATTTTCTTGCCAATGGCTCACATCTTGGCTCGTTACGTATCGGTGCTTTGCATCTACTCCGGCATCAGAGTTGGTCACCTAGGTGACACCAAGCTGGTTGGCGAAGTGCTTCCAGTATTCAAGCCGACCTTCCTGCTTGCGGTGCCTCGTGTATTCGAGAAGGTTTACAACGGTGCAGAGCTAAAGGCCGAAGCTGCCGGCAAGGGCAAGATCTTCCGCGCTGCCGCAGAGACTGCTATCGAATACAGCAAGGCTCTTGATGCTAAGGGTGGACCGTCACTTGGTCTGAAGGTCAAGCACGGGCTGTTTGACAAGCTGGTTTACTCCAAGCTCCGCGCTGCCATGGGTGGTGGGGTCAAGTACGCCATCTCCGGAGGAGCGCCACTGGGTGCTCGCCTGGGTCACTTCTTCCGCGGCATCGGGCTAATCGTTCTTGAGGGTTATGGCCTAACCGAGACTGCAGCCGCTGCGGTCATTGGTCGCGTCAGCTGGCAGAAGATCGGCAAGGTAGGCCGAGCCCTTCCTGGCACCGGCATCAAGATTGCCGATGACGGTGAAATTTGGCTTCGCGGCATCAACATGATGCGCGGATACTGGCGCAATGAGAGTGCTACTCGTGAGGCATTCTCGGAAGACTGGTTCCGCACCGGAGACATTGGTGAGTTAGACGAAGATGGCTTCTTGACGATTACTGGTCGTAAAAAGGAGATCTTGGTCACCGCAGGTGGTAAGAACGTAGCTCCGGCTCCGATCGAAGACCCAATCCGCGCTCACCCACTGGTGGGCCAGGTTGTTGTGATTGGTGATGCAAAGCCATTCATCTCCGCTTTGATTTCCTTGGACCCAGAGATGGTTCCAGTTTGGACCGCAAACAACGGCATCGCTGAGAAGTTGACCCTTGCCGAGGCTGCCAAGCACCCAAGGATTCGCGAAGAAATTGCTGGTGCAATTGCCGTTGTGAACAAGAAGTTCTCAACTGCTGAGCAGATAAAGGAGTTTGAGATCCTGGATGTTGAGCTAACCGAAGCATCTGGTCACCTAACTCCATCGCTAAAGATCAAGCGACCAAAGGTTATGTCTGACTTCGCCCTGCACGTAGACAGAATCTACGGCTAGGGAAGAAACCAGGTCTGTTGACGCAGGTTGGCGAAAGCCAACCTGCGTTCTTCTTTTTCTAGTCGATCTAAATACAAGAGTCCTTTGAGGTGATCACACTCGTGCTGGAGAGCTTGGGCCATAAGCCCCTGACCTGAAACCTCAATTTGACTACCGTCCAGCTGGTAGCCGCGGGCAGTGGCCTTTGGATACCTTGGAGTCATATGCCAAAGTCCTGGGACCGAGAGGCAGCCCTCTTCTAGAAGTTCTATCTCGCCCTCTACCTTCACGATTTCGGGATTGATTAGGTAACCGATGTTGCCGTCGACGTTATAGGAGAAAGCAGAAAGACCAACGCCAATCTGGGTTGCTGCAACTCCCGCACGACCGGGAAGGGCTGTGGTGTCGAGTAGGTCCTGAATCAGCCCTTTGACTGAATCAAAATCATTGATTTCGGTGGTTGGTGATTTCAGAACTGGATCACCAAATAGTCGAATTTCCCTTACTGCCACCGCAACCTACTCGATGACCGCGATTAGGTCTCCGCCTTCAACCGGGGTTGGACCTGCAACGCCTAGTCGAACCACGCGACCTGCAATAGGAGCCGCAATATTGGCTTCCATCTTCATCGCTTCGATACTTGCAATCGGCTGGCCGACCAGAACGGTGTCACCGATAACAACCTTGGGCGTTACAACTCCGGTGAATGGCGCGGCAGCGTGACCAGGCTGGTTTGGATCAGCTTTTTCAGCACTGGCAACTGCAACTTGAATGCTGTGGTCGCGAACGGTGATTGGCCTGAGCTGACCATTTAGCTTTGCCATGACAGAGCGGAAGCCCTTCAGATCTGCCTCACCGATTGCCTCAAGGCCTACAAACAGTTGTATTCCCTTGCGAAGTTCAACTACGTGTTCAATATCTGACTCGAGGCCGTACAGATAATCCAGGGTCGCGAGCTTGTCCAGCTGGCCATAGAGGTTAGTGGTGCGCTGGAAGTCCTTGGTAGGGCCTGGGAACAGCAGTCGGTTCAGGGTGCTACGAACCTCGGTGTGGTTCTTGGAGTTCAGTTTTAGCAAGTCCTCCGCAGGAACCGGAGTAATTGAGATGTCTACGCTTCGACCGCTGAGCACTTTGGATCTAAATGGCTCTGGCCAGCCGCCTGGAAGGTCTCCAAGTTCCCCAGCCATAAATCCAACGACACTCTGCGGGATGTCGTAGTTCTGAGGGTTTTGCTCAAAGTCCTTAGGGTCCGCCGCTACCGCAACCAGGTGCAGAGCTAGGTCACCGACGACCTTGGAGGAAGGGGTCACCTTTGGTGGTCGTCCCAAGATTCGGTTTGCCTCGGCATACATCTCTTCGACTAGCTCAAAGCGGTCGCCTAGCCCGAGCGCAATTGCCTGTTGACGAAGGTTAGATAGCTGACCACCCGGAATCTCGTGTCGGTAAACGCGACCGGTTGGTCCTGGAAGGCCAGACTCAAATGGTGCGTAAACCCTGCGGACCGCTTCCCAGTAAGGCTCAAGGTCAGTTACCTTGTCCAGGCCGATCTTGGTGTCACGCTTTGTAAATGCCAGCGCTGCCACAAGTGCCGAAGCCGAAGGCTGGCTAGTGGTTCCAGCCATCGGTGCGCTGGCAACGTCTACTGCATCCACCCCAGCCTCAATTGCGGCTAGCAGCGTGGCCAACTGGCCACCTGCGGTGTCGTGAGTGTGGAGGTGAACCGGCAGGTCAAAACGCTCTCTGAGAGCCGTAACCAAAATCTTGGCGGCTTCAGGTCGCAAAAGACCCGCCATGTCCTTGATTGCCAAAACGTGAGCACCCGCAGCGACGATCTTGTCCGCAAGTTCAAGGTAGTAATCCAGGGTGTAAAGCGTCTCAGCAGGATCGCTTAGGTTTCCGGTGTAGCTCATGGCAACCTCAGCCAAAGCAGTTCCGGTGTCTCTAACCGCGGTAATTGCAGGCAGCATTTGGTCGACATCGTTTAGAGCATCAAAGATGCGGAAGATGTCAACACCAGTTCTGG
>NZ_CBCHRQ010000029.1:0-15244 GCF_965064355.1 Aquiluna sp. | reverse complement strand
ATCGCGATAGCGATTCTGTTGGATGCCACCGTGGTGAGAGCTCTGCTGGTGCCAGCGCTGATGCGCCTGTTTGGATCGTTGAACTGGTGGGCACCGCGCTGGATGAAGCGACTCTACGAAAAAGCAGGCCTCAGCCACTAAAGGTATTCTTTAGGAGCCAAAGGAGGCAGCAATCACCTCGTCGATTCCTATTACCCAGCCGATTCGAATTCCATTCGATGGCCGGGCTAAGCGCTACCGACTTGGCATTTTGCTTGCATACCCGGGACTATTCATTCTCATGGCTGGCGATGCCGTTCGCTACAGCGTTGGCTGGGGTGGCTGGGCTGTAATCGTTGGCGTTGGAGCGGTAATCGCTTTGGTTGCCCTTTTGGCTGGCAAGCCCGGCAAAACTTTGATGCGCGTCCCGGTGCCGCTTGCTCTCTTACTTGCTTTGATGGCGTTGAGTTTGATTTGGAGCCAGTACCGCGGCTTTACCGGGATTGCCCTGGCAGCTCAAATTGGAACCACGATCTTTGCATTGTTCTTGGCTAATCAGTTTGGTTGGCGGCAGCTGCTGAATATTTTTGCCAATACCCTGCGACTTGTTTTAGGGGCTTCGCTGCTATTTGAGCTGGTTGCTGCAATCTTTGGGCCAATTAAGCCAATTTTTCCAAACTACGAAGGCGACGAGCCACCTTCTGCTTCTTACCTTTGGTCACAGGGCAATCTATTTGAAGGTGACCGCATTCAGGGCATCATGGGTAATGCCAACCTGCTCGCCTTTACGGCAGTTTTGGGCATCATGGTGTTCCTGGTCGAATACATCGTTACTCACAAAAAGCGCAGCTTGCCGCTTAACTCTTTGATCTTGGCGGTTTTGCTCGCTGCTTTGGCTAAGAGCGCGGGTATGACGTTGGCGATCGCCCTGATTGCCTTTGCGGCGTTGATTGCAATCTTCTCCGAGGGTAGAGACCGCGCTATGCGCCACCGGATCTATGGCTACGGCATCTGGGCTCTGGTTAGTGTTGCGGTGTTTGGTTTGATCTATCGGGCTGAGCTGTTTGATCTGCTGGGTCGCTCGCCGGATGCCTCGGGCAGGTTCTACATCTGGGGTGAGGTTCTGAATCTGATTTGGGAGAAACCGCTAGAGGGCTGGGGCTGGATCAGCTACTGGGTGCCGGGGGTCGAACCATTTGAAGGCTTGATTGTGATTAACAAGGTGCCGATGTATCAGGCCCACAATGCCTTTTTAGATATTTGGTTGCAGTTGGGCATCCTTGGCTTGGTGCTCCTGGTTTGGTTGATGCTTCAGGGCTTCAACCGGCTTTGGGCAGTGGCTGTTCGGCACACCAACCCGCTTTACCTGTTCCCACTGTTTGGCTTTTTAGTTATCGCGGCCCAGTCTTTGACTGAATCCAGGTTGCTGATTGAAATTAGCTGGGTATTGCTGGTGCTGCTAACGACAAAGAGCCGGGAGCCTTTTGCGGAATTAGAGCCTTTAGGTAGGACACCAAAGCGCCTAAAGCTTTTGCGAGCACCATTGGATTGGTTTAGGAAGAAGCGGATTTCAGCCTGATCTGCTCTTTGTAGATTTCGAGCATGCGCTCGGTGAGCTTTGACTGCAGCAGCCAAGAGTTATCCTCATCGTCACCGCGACGGTTATTACCAGAAGCGACGTCGGCAAAAGCCTCTTTCATACTGACAGCTAGCGCATCGATGCTTTCGTCCCCGGTTACCCACCAGTGACCGGGCTTTAGTTCTCCCGCAACGCGTTTATCGCAACAAAGTGCCGGGGTCCCAAAGGCTGCGGCCTCAAAGACCGTCATGCCCTGGGTTTCAAAGCCGATCGAAGTTTGCAAGACCACATCTGCATCGGCAAAGGCCTGCAGCATCTCTTCGCGATCCACGCGACCGTGGAAACTGACTTTGTGGCCAAGTCTGAGGGTTCTAACCAAGCTCTTGGCCGGAGTCTCTAGCGCTCCGGTGCCGTAGATAACCAGCTCGGCATCCAGGTTTGCCCTTTTGAATGCTCGAATGGTCTGCAAAAGGCGCTTCTCTCGAAGGAATCGACCCGCCCAGATGAACCTAATCGGCTTGTTTGGGCTTTCGGTTTGGCGCTTTAGGCCTGCCACCGAGTCATCGTCAACGCCGTTGAGCATCACGGTGACATTGTGGGCAATGCCGTGCTCCTCGATGGTCTTTGCAAAGTGAGAGCTTGGCGCCATAACCAGGTCAGCATGTGGATAGGTAATAGCCATGTATTCCCAGCCATCTTTTGCAGATTGTTTCGGCTGTCCGGAGACCTCGCAGTATTTCTTGGCAGCGAAGTTAAACAATCTGGCGTTCAGACGCTTACCGATAATGCGCTCAAGCACCACGTCGATGTTGGTGTGGGCATGGTGGATAAGCGGAATATTGTGCTTTTTGGCAAGCGCGAGGGAAATTGCTGCAGCGGCAAAGTCACCCTGCAGGTGAATTAGGTCAAACTTCTGCTGCGCAAAGACTGCTTCGGCAACCTCGTAAGCCTCTTCCATATCCCAAACCGCGGAGTATTCGCCATCTGGGCTGAGTCTTCTAGAAGGCAAGACGATGGTGTCGTCATCCGGGAGGGCGTTGGCAGACTTTGGAGCGAATACGGTGACTTCAACCCCTGCGCGTGCGAGGAACTTGCGTTGCAGCCTGACCGAGGTCTGTACCCCACCCAGGCTCATCGGATGCTGATCCATAAAGATCGCTATATGCAAGAACTCACCTTTGCTTTGTGCCTTAGGAATGCTAGCAACAAAGCAGTTAGAGCCAAATTAGTTTGGGTCCGCGGCCTCGGATTATTTGACCGGAGCTTTCCAGGCCCACCACAAAAGCGGGATCTGAAGCGGTAATCGTAACCATGCAATCAGAGCAATATCTGGGTTGGTGGTGAGGCTGTCGATCGCAAACCACCAGTTTGCCGGCCACACCGCCAACAGCGTAAGCACTGTGAGAAGGGGCGCCCAGCGCTGCTTGAAGATCAAACCAATCGCTGCGGCTAGCTCCATGACGCCGGAAATCACAATAAGTTCGGTTTGCAGTGGTAGCCAAGGTGGCATCAACCAAACGAAAGCTGCTGGGTTGACCAGGTGCAGCACTCCTGAGGCCAAAAACAGTGCGGCGACAATAAGTGCGCCGATTCTTTTACCTAGTGTTTTGCTAGCCACAGCACGAACCCATCTAGCCAGCTTCTAGGCATTACATAAAAGACCAGCTTTAGGGCACGTACGTCCCAGGAAACCGGATAGTGCGCCCTTGGCCAGCGAGCGGTAGCAGCTCTAACCATCGTCTTTATGGTCTTATTTGGTCCTGGGGAAATGCGGTAAAGACCACCGAGCCACTTATTGAGCCCAGCCATCACTCTGTCGTAATCGCCAACTGCGCGTCCAGACTCCAATAGTCCAAAGGCAACAGCTCCAAAGTTGGTTTTTGAGGTTCCCGGTTCAACAGTGCTTACCCGGATCCCAAGCCAGCGGGTTTCTTGGCGAAGCGCATTCGCTACCGCCTTTATGGCGTGCTTGGTGGCGGCATACCAGCCCAGACCCGCAAGCGAAACGTGCCCAACTACCGAGGTGGTCATGATGATTCGGCCAGATTTCTGCTCACGCATTTGAGGCAGCACTGCGCGGATCGAGTTCTCAACGCCAAAGACGTTCACCTCAAAGATTCTTCTGACCTCCTCAGGAGTGGTTTCTTCAACCGAGGAGAAGTTTCCGTAGCCGGCATTTGCGACCATCAGGTCGATTCGACCGTGATCGGCGATCGCTTCCTTGACCACTACATCAATGTCTGCGCGGTTAGTTACGTCCATTCGCCTGGCAACTGCCCCAAATTCTTTGGCTTTTTCTAGTGCTACCGAATCTCGGTCGGTGGCATAGACAATCCAGCCCTTGTTGGTGAGTTCCTTGGCGAGACCTAGGCCAAAGCCTGAACCGGCTCCGGTGATGATGGCGACATTGCTCATAGTTTCCAACTTAGCTGGTTATGCACCACTCACATGGCAGAATTGTCTAATGACTTCTCACACTTCAGTAGCAACTCTGCACACCAACCACGGCGTAATCAAGGTAAACCTATTCGGTCTACACGCCCCAAAGACCGTGGCAAACTTCGAAGGCCTAGCCACCGGCGCAATTGAGTGGAAAGACCCACGCACCGGCGAGACCCACACCGGAAAGCCGCTATACGACGGCGTTATCTTCCACCGAGTCATCGAAGGCTTCATGCTTCAAGGTGGCGACCCAACCGGCACCGGCATGGGCGGACCTGGCTACCAGTTCGGCGATGAGATCCACTCAGAACTCACTTTCCAAGAGCCATACAAGCTAGCAATGGCAAACGCGGGTCCTGGCACCAACGGTTCGCAGTTCTTCATCACCGTTGCCCCAACCACCTGGTTGCACGGTAAGCACACCGTATTCGGTGATGTGGTCGACGAGGACAGCCGCAAGGTAGTGGACAAGATCGGCCTAGTTGCAACCGATGGTCGTGACCGTCCACTAGATGACGTGGTCATCGAGTCAATCACCATCGAAAAGGTCTAATTGGCCTTTCGGCTATCAGCTAGAAAAGCTCCGATAACCAGCATGCTGCTGGTTATCAATGTGTTGATTTGGCTTGGGCAGATATCTCCGCTGGGGTATCTATTCACCAATCAGTTCTTCTACGCGCCACTGTTTACCCCTTGGGAACCTTGGCGAATGATTACCTCGGGCTTTGTCCACGACTGGAACAGCCCCTGGCACATCCTGCTGAATTCATATGCCATCTGGATCTTTGGGCAGCAGCTTGAGCCGATGCTTGGGAAACTGCGCTTTTTGGCGCTTTATTTGATCTCGATTTTTGGTGGTTCGGTGGCGGTATTGCTGCTCTCCAACCCACAAACCCCGGTGGTCGGTGCATCGGGAGCACTGTTTGGTTTGATGGGTGCGTTCTTTGTGGTGATCCGCTCAATTGGCGGGAATCCAACCCAGATCTTCTTGCTTATCGCCATCAACTTCTCGATGGGCTTCTTTGTCTCTGGAATCTCCTGGGAGGGTCACCTGGGAGGATTAGTCACCGGATTGGCAATTGCCTCGGTGTATGCGGGGACTAGGCGTGAAAATCAAAAGGTCGCCCAGGTATTGGGAGTGGTTTTAGTAATCGCAGCGCTAGTGGTGCTTACGCTGTGGCGCATTCAAGAGTGGATCTAGTTACTTCCACTTGGTGGTCATGACAAAGCCAAGCATGGCGATGCCGAAACCGATCAAAATGTTCCAGTTGCTTAGATCAATGAAAGCTGCGCTACCAAGCGGGTACTGCGCGCTTGAGATGTAGAAAATTAGAATCCAGACCAAGCCCACGACCATAAGGCCGAACATGGTCACCTTGTACCAGGTTGGGTTTTCTTGCTGGTCATCGCCAACAATGGCTGGACGAACAGCTTCCTTCTTCGGAGCTGGCTTACGACGTGAGGTTGATTCAGGCATGCCAGAAGTTTATAACCTCAAAACGCATCTCGCTGACTCAAGTTAGGCTATTGGGACTATGGTCCGGATTTTGGTGCTCGACAATTACGACAGTTTTGTCTACACGCTCAATGGCTATTTGCAGCAGCTGGGTGCTCAGACCGAAGTTGTTCGAAACGATGCTGTCACCGAGGCTGAACTGCCAGCACTTCTAGCCAGATTCGATGCGGTTTTGATTTCTCCGGGACCTGGAACCCCCGCCGATGCTGGGCTTTCTATCCCAACCGTGAAGTATGCGCTGGATCACAACTACCCGGTATTTGGCGTTTGCCTAGGTCATCAGGCGATTGCCGAGGCCATGGGGGCAACGGTGAAGAGCGCCCCAGAATTGATGCACGGCAAGATTTCCAAGATCAACCACCAGGACAGCGCGATTTTCCAGGGGCTTCCGCAGGGATTCAATGCCACCCGATACCACTCACTTGCAGTTGTCTCAGAGACAGTTCCGGAAGATCTAAAGATCACCGGTCACACCGATTCTGGTGTGATTATGAGCCTGCAGCATGTTTCTAAGCCAATTTACGGTGTTCAGTTTCACCCAGAATCGGTCATGACCGAGGGTGGCTACCAGATGCTTGCCAATTGGCTTGCGACATTGGGCGAGACCGGTGCAATTGAAAAGGCTAAGTCACTTAGCCCAAGGATCGAAACTAACTAGTTTCCAGTTCCTGTATCTACAACCGGGTCAACGATGCACTCCACATACAAGATGATGCTCTTCTTCTGCGGAGCTTGACCGGCAGGAACTGACTGGTCTAGCACGATGTTTCCGATTTGACCGGCACAGGTTGGACCATCCAAAGTTTCAATCGAAACCGTGTAGCCAATGGTTGGCGCGGTCAGGATGTTCCTCGCCTCGACTACATCTAGGTTTCTGACATCTGGAATCTGCACGGTGCCATCCGAGAGCACCAGGTTCACGATCGAACCAAGTGGCAACTTGGAGTTTGCAACCGGGTCAGAGGCAATCACGGTCCCCTCTGGGATATTGGCGCTAGAAACCACGGTTATTGTGCCAACCGCAAATCCTTGAGCTTCAATCATGGCAACCGCCGACGCTTCGGTTTGGCCAACCAGGCTTGGGACCATCACCTCGGTAGCACCGCTTGAAACGTAGAGCGTGACTGGGGTGTTAGCAGAAACCTGAGTTCCAGCGGCAGGTTCCTGGCGAATAACGATGCCTTCCGGAACGGTGTCGCTCTTTTCGTAAACCCTGAGAACCAATAGGTCCTGCGCTGCCAAGGTGGCTGCGGCGTCATCGTAGAGCGAACCCTCGACGCCAGATACCGTGATGCCTGACCCTGGGTTGATTGGGGTTCCCGCTCCGCCCAGGTTCATGACCCAGAACAATAGACCCACCAAAATAACCAGCACACCGGTTCCAAGGCCCCAGAGCACACCTGCGTTGATCTTGGTGGTGGTTACGGTCTGCACGGTTTGACTCGGCATGGTCTCGAATCCATCGATCAAATCAATGCCGTCGGTCCTTGGAGTCAAAACGGTGGTTGGTGCCACCAAAAGTTCGGTCTCTGGCGCTGGGACAGTCGTTGGTACAACCGGGATAGGAGCGCTTTGACCATTGGCCGCGGCCAAAAGGTGCTCGCGGAATTCTTCTGCACTCTGGAAACGATCGGCACGATCTTTTGCCATCGCTCGCAAGACAACCTGATCAAGCTCTGCGCTCACTCGAGGGTTGAATTGACTCGGTGGAACAACTGCCTCAGAAACGTGTTGGTAGGCAACTGAGACGGCGCTTTCACCCTTGAATGGCGGGCGACCGGCAAGCAGCTCATAGAGAATTACACCGGTTGAGTAAAGGTCGGTGCGACCATCAACCGCCTCGCCGCGGGCCTGCTCTGGCGAGAAATATTGTGCGGTGCCAATGATTCCAACAGTGGCAGCCTGGGTAGCAGAGTTATCAGAAATCGCTCTGGCGATACCGAAGTCCATCACCTTTACCGAGTCGCCATCGCCGATCATGACATTCGCCGGCTTGATGTCACGGTGGACAACACCGGCTCGGTGTGAAACCTCAAGAGCGGTCAAAATACCGCCGATGTAGCGAACTGCCTGCTCCGGAGCTACGCCACCCTCGTGAACTAATTCTCTGAGTAGGCGACCGCGAACCAACTCCATGATGATGTATGGGGTTTTGCGAGGATTGCCGTTTTCGTCCGTCGTCTCTTCTTCGCCAGCGTCGTAGACCCGAACAATGGTTGGGTGTGCCATGCGAGCAGAAGCCTGGGCCTCTTGGCGGAACTTGGATTCAAAGCTTGCGTCATTGGCTAGGTCTGACTTGAGTAGCTTGATCGCGACAGTGCGTCCGAGGCGAGTGTCGTAACCCTCGTATACCTCGGCCATGCCACCACGGCCCACTAACTGCCCCATCCGGTAACGGCCGGCAATCAGTCTTTCGTTCTCAGTCAAAATAGCTCTTTCTACCTCGCCATAGTTTAGTTTTTCTAATCCCGAAGTCCCTGGCAGGACTCGGTCACAGTCTTGTTACCCTTGCGAACCCTCTTCGGTGGATGCGGCTGCCGGATCCGAGACCGTCGAGGACTCTGTTGTTACTGGCTCTGGAATCACAACCGGTGACTCCTCCACCTTCTCCACGTAATAGGTAACGTCGATAACACTGCCGATTGTTATGTTTCCGGTTGGAGAAACTGCATAGACGATTCTCGCCTGTGAGCTACCGGCCTCAACCTCTGTGCCTGGTATTGCGTTTACCCGCATGCCCAATTCAGCCAGGCGAGCGGTAACGATGCTGAGGTTCTCACCGATGATGTCGGATCTAAGAATCAGCTCACTGGTTACCTCTTCCGACTCGGTTACCACCTCACTCACAGTTGCACTCTCGGTCGAAGTGGTTTGCTCGGTGCTGGTTGGAGTCTGAGTTGGCAGGTTCTCGGTGTTTGGATCCGAGAGAATCGCCACTATTACCACGATTGCCGTTATGCCCAATAGCCCAACGGTTGCAAGCCAAGGCCAGACAATCGGCGCTCGCGGCAGTGGTGCGGTGTCGGTTGGAATTACCTCGGTAATGCTTTGCTCGATGTAGCTGGTGTCTGTCGAGGTGCTAGCTCTAAATCCTGGCTTGCGCTTTTCACGAAGCAGTGCCTCGGCACGAATTGCCAGTGAGGTTGCAGACTCAGGACGCT
This sequence comes from Aquiluna sp., assembly GCF_965064355.1. Taxonomy (NCBI): domain Bacteria; kingdom Bacillati; phylum Actinomycetota; class Actinomycetes; order Micrococcales; family Microbacteriaceae; genus Aquiluna; species Aquiluna sp. The sequence continues at coordinate 6,567 of NZ_CBCHRQ010000029.1, read as the reverse complement.
GGGAAGGCTTCTTCGCAAGACAGCTCAGCACAAGGTTCTGAACCCTTGGATCAATGGTATCTGGAAGAGCGGGAGGCATTTCGTTGATGTGTGCCATCGCAATAGCCATCTGGTTTTCCCCAGTAAATGGCCGCTTTCCTGCCAGCGCCTCATAGGCAACAACTCCGAGCGAGTAAAGGTCGGTAGCCGGTGTTGAAGTCTTACCGGTTGCCTGCTCGGGAGCGAGGTACTGGACGGTTCCCATGACCTGGCCGGTCTTGGTGAGCGGCACCTGGTCACCAACGCGAGCGATACCAAAGTCGGTGATTTTCACCTTGCCATCTGGGGTAATCAAAAGATTGCCGGGCTTGATATCCCTGTGTACTAGGCCTCGGGAGTGCGCAGCACCAAGCGCCCTGGAGGTTTGGGCAATTATGTCCAGAACCTTTTCCTCGGAGAGTTTCTTCTCGCGCTCCAAAAGCCTCGAGAGTGATTCACCTGGAACCAGTTCCATAACCAAGAAGGCACTGCCAGAGTCCTCGCCATAGTCAAAGATATTCGCAATGCCCTCGTGTTCAACCAGAGCAGCACTCTTTGCCTCGGTTCGGAAGCGCTCTAGGAATAGTGGGTCGCCGAGGTACTCCTCTTTGAGGATCTTGATGGCGACCTGGCGCAAAATCAACTCGTCTTCAGCTTGCCAAACCTCACCCATGCCACCGATGGCAATGCGAAGTTGAAGACGGTAACGATCACCGTAGAGCTGTCCTACCGATGGCTTCATTTCTTTAGCACCGCCTCAATAACTAAGCGTGCGATCGGAGCAGCAAGTTGGTTTCCGGTGCCGTTTTGTCCTGCACCGCCACCGTCTTCAAGCACTACCGCAACCGCAACCCTTGGGGCCTCGGCGGGAGCAAAGCCGGTGAACCAAAGGGTGTATGGGTCGTTGATGCCGTTCTCTGCGGTTCCGGTCTTGCCCGCAACCGCGACACCTTCGATCTGAGCACGGGTAGCAGCACCGGAGTTCACCGAGTCCACCATCATGCGAGTAAGAAAACCGGCGGTTAGCTTGGACATTGGCGAGGAGAGCACGACCGGCTCTGGCTGGCTAAGCACGTTTAGGTTTGAGGCAACCACCAAATCAATAAGCTGCGGGCGCATCAGCACGCCCTGGTTGGCGATGGATGCAGAAACCATTGCCATCTGCAGCGGGGTGACTCGAACATCGAACTGTCCAAACCCAGTAAGCGCCACCTGCGAATCTTCTAGGTTCTCCGGATAGATGCTTGGGGTCACTGAAAGCGGAATCTCAAGCTCACTACCAAAGCCCATCAGTTCTGCCTGAGCGCGAATGCGCTGCTCGCCAAGGGCAACCGCCAACATCGCAAATGGCACGTTGCAGGACTTGATCAGTGCGGTTTCCAAGGTGACGGTCTCACCCTTGCCACAGGTTGAGCCGGAGCTATTCTCAACAAAGCTGAAGGTTCTTGGCAGGCGATAGCGCTGTAAATTCTCAAACACACTTGTTGCGGTGTACTGCCCGGATTCCAGTGCTGCGGCAGCGACCACCAACTTAAAGGTCGACCCCGGGTGGTAAAGATCACCGGCGATAGCTCGGTTGATTAGCGGCTTATCCTCGTCCTCGCTGTAGGTCGTGTAAGCATCGGTTACCGGACCATATAGGTGAGCGGCCAACATGTTGGCATCAAAGGTGGGCTTTGACACCATGGCCAAAATTCGACCGGTGGCAGGCTCAATGGCAACCACGGCACCCTTGCGGTTTCCAAGCGCATCCCATGCAGCCCGCTGAACGTCTGGGTCAATGGTTAGCTCAACGGCAGCTCCGGTTACTGGCTTGCCATCCAGTAGCGCATTGATCTGCTCAAAGAACTGTGCCGAAGACTGTCCAGAGAGGTAGCTGTTCATTTTGCGTTCGATGCCCTCGGCACCGGAGAAAAGCGAGGAGTAGCCAATCACGGGGCTGTAGAGCACGGACGCATATTCACGGTTGAAGCGATAGGCATCGTTGACCGGAATGCTCTCAACCACTGGCACCCCGTCAACCAAAATGGCGCCACGCTGCGTCTTATATGTCTCGTAGGAAGCACGAACGTTTCGGCCATCCTTGTAAAGGTCAGCACTTCTTAGCACCTGGATCGAACTTGCCATTGCAAAAAGCGCAAGGAACATTGCGGTTAGCGCAAGACCCACTCTTCTTACCTGCTTGTTCATGCCTCCACCCGCTTCAAAGACGAGTCGGAGATTCTAAGTAGCAGCGCAATGATTACCCAGTTGGCAACCAACGAGGATCCACCAGCGGCCATAAATGGTGTGGTGAGGCCGGTCATTGGCAGTAGCCCCATCACACCAGATGCCACCACAAACAGCTGTAGTCCGATTACAAAGCTCAAGCCAATTGCCAACAGCCTGGAGAAATCATCCGGGTGGCTATTGGCGATGCGCAAGCCTCGGTAAACCAAAAGCAAATACACCGCGAGGATCGCAAACAGGCCGGCAAGCCCTAACTCTTCTCCCATAGCGGCAATGATGAAGTCAGATTCTGCAAGCGGGATCAGCTGCGGGAAACCACCACCCAAGCCGGTTCCAATTACATCGCCATTCGCCATTCCAAAAAGTGCCTGCACCAGCTGGTAGCTACCGCCGGCAGCGTTGTAGTTCTCTGCCGCAAACGGATCAAGCCAGGCATCAAACCTTCTACCGACATAGTCGAAAACTCTCGATGCAACCAGGGCTCCGGTCACCATCATGACTAGCCCTGCGCCAACATAGAAGGCCCTGCCGGTAGCGGTGTAGATCATCACCAAGAAAAGTCCGAAGTACAAAATCGAGGTTCCAAGATCACGCTGCAAAACCAGCACGCCGAGTGATGCAGCCCAGAACAACAGGATTGGACCGAGGTCTTTAGTCCTTGGCACCTTCATAAACAAAAGGCGTGAACCAATTTCACTCAGGGTGTCTTTTTTAGAGACCAGGTAACCGGCAAAGAATATTGCCAGCAAAATCTTTGCAACTTCGCCAGGCTGGAAGGAGAGCTCTCCAACCCCAACCCAAAGGGTTGCACCATTGATGGTCTTGCCAATCACCGGGGCTGCCGGCAACATCAGCAGGAACACCGCCATGGCACCTGCAAGGTAGGGGTACCTTCTGAGCACCAGGTGATTTGGAACTAGTCTCACCACTACGGCGGCCATGATCATCGCAAAACAGGTCAGCCAAACCTGGCGATCTGCATAAATCTCAATCCCACCTCTAGCGATCTCGGCAAGATCCAGCCGGTAAATCATGGCGATGCCCAAACCATTTAGTAAGTAGGCCAGCGGAAGCATTAGACCGTCTGCACCAACCGCGTGCTTACGAAGGATGTAGTGCACCAGACCCGCTGCGATTGCAGGAGGGGCCCAATAGAAAAGCATGTCCCAGCTCATCTTCTGCAAAACCGCTAGCTGCACCTGAGCCAGCGCGAAGGCATTGATACCCGCCACCCAGAACAGCAAAACCGCCTCAAAGTTTCTTGACCTTGGCACTGCCTTGAGCAGCATCGGAATCGCTGTGGTTAGGGAGACGTTACTCATCGACTACTCTCCCGCAGCTGCTCGATAATGCGCTGGGCATCCTCAAGTGACTCAGCAGAAATGGAGCGTTCGATTAGCGTTTGCTGGAAAGGCGCGAGGTCATCAAGCTGGATCTCGCTCACCAGGTATGGCTTAGAGAATTTCCATGGACCCAAAGACTCTCTAATGCCCTGGAAAATTGTGACCTGTCCCTGGTGAACGTCGACGTAGTAGCGGGTCTGGGTGTACTGGTAGGCAACTGCACCCATGCCGGCAAGCAATCCAGCTACCAAGAACCAGCTGGCAACAATGCGGAATGAGCGCCAGCGAATCTTGCGCCTGGTCTCCGAGAGGATCTTGTTCAAAAGCTCCTCGGACTCAGGTGCGTACTGGGTTGGGTCCTCTGGAGATTGAAGTAGGTCGAGCAGGCTGCGTGGTGAGAACAGACGAAGAATCTTGCCGCCCTTGCGCTCCTCGATGACCACCTCATTGGCTGCGGAACCTACGAAGTGAGCGCCAGGTTCAAACTCCAAGTTGGTTGAGGGGCGAACCAAATCAACAATCACGACGGTGACGTTGTCGGGAGCACCAAATTCCAGCGCCTCGCCGACCAAAAGCTCCGCAACCTCTTCGGTTGGAATTCTTGAGGTGAGAATGCGATCCATCACGGCTTCTGGAACTACACCGCAAAGCCCGTCGCTGCACAGTAGCCAGCGATCTCCAGGCAGTGCGTCATGCAGAGCAATATCAATTTCCGGTTCGCCAGAGACATCTCCCAGCACGCGCATCAAAACACTGCGACGAGGGTGAACCAATGCTTCCTCAGGGGTGATTCTCCCTAGGTCAACCAGCTTTTGAACGAAGGTGTGATCAGCGGTGATTTGAGTAACTTCGCCATCTCTAGCTCGGTAAATCCTGGAGTCACCAATGTGGGCGGTGATGATCTGAGAGCCGTGCAGCAGCATTCCCGAGAAGGTGGTTCCCATGCCCTCAAGTTCTGGGTGATCTGCCACCGTCGCAGAGAGCATGCCGTTGGCTTCTAGGATGCCGGTGCGAATCGAGTCAATTGCTTCCTCGGTGCTCTCGTAGCGAGCATCGGTAAGAGCCACTCGCTGAGAGGAAATGGCGGATGCAATGTCGCCACCGGCATGACCACCCATGCCATCGGCCACGAAAAACAGTTGGTAACCGGCGTAGCCAGAGTCCTGATTTGAGCTGCGGTGCTTGCCAATGTCGCTAGCCGCGTAGGAGATGGATTTGACCGCCACCGCTAATTACCTCAACTCGAAGGTAGTGGTGCCGATTCGAATGGTTGCACCCTGGCGAATGGTTGCCGGAGTGGTTACCTTCCTACCATCTAAGTAGGTGCCATTGGTTGAGTTCAAATCTTGCAGCACCCAGTCTTCACCAACCAAAACCAGCTTGGAGTGCATGTTCGATGCAAACTCATCTGAGATCACAACATCACAGCTTGCACCTCTACCAATCAGGAGCTCTCGCTTACCCGCGATGTCGATAAATGTTCCAGCGGTTCGGCCGGTGAGCATAGCGATTTGGGTTGGGTCAAAGACCTCACCGTCTTCGATACCAAGGCTCGCTACCGATCCGACTACCGATCCACCTCCGGCAAGAGCCGGTGCATTCTGCCTGGCAATTTTGCTGATTACGCGGCGGCCATAAAGGTCGGCACGAATGACCGAGAGCAGGCTCAGGATAAAAATCCATAGCACCGCAACAAAGCCGATTCGGACTAAAAAGAGCGCAAGTTCACTCATGCATCCACCTGCGCATTCGCACTGAGTTCAAATTCAAATTCGCTACGACCAGCCTTGATCACATTGCCGGAGCGAAGTACGACCTCCGAGATCCGAGTGTCATCAACAAAGGTTCCGTTGGTCGACTGGCGATCTCTGATCGCAGCGACCTCACCGTTCCAAGCTATTTCAAAGTGAATTCGGCTCAGTCCACGATCATCAATTGCAATATCTGCCACATCTTCGCGACCCACGGTCGTAACGCCAGTTTTTAGCGAGATCCGCTTGCCATCAACAATCAGCGCAGGCGTCCAGTTGACGGATTTGTTCAGCACTGCGTAGCCAACCTTCACCTGACCGCGAGGAACGTGGTGGTCAGGGGCAAGCTGTAGCTCCAGATTGCTGGCTAGTCGGTAACCCTGTTTTGCGGCATATTTTGCAACCTCAAGCTGGACGGCGCTGAGAATGCCAGGGGTAATTCTTGGGAGGTCGATTGGCGAAATCAGAATCTTATAAATGTGAGGAACTAGGACTCGGTCTTTATCGACCGCAGCGGCAGCCTGATCCATCGTTGAGCGAATCGCCTGGCTGAGTTCAACAGGCTGCAATTCGGCTTTGCTCAAACGCGCAAAGACAGAGCCAATGCCCGTCTCAATGCGCTTTTCAACCTTGTCCAGAAAGCTCAATTAGCCCGCTCTCATCATCTTTAGCAGTGGGGGTAAGTCTACCCACCCACCCCTTACCGCGCGCTTATTTCTCTGCTAATCTCACAACTCGTTACAAGGCCAAAGCATTCAAACGCGGAAGCCTTGCGCACCAACAGGAGATACGTTGACCCTCAATACATTCGTGATTGCCCTAGAGGTGCTCGGTGTTATTGCATTTGCGCTATCGGGCGTGATTGAAGCGGCTAGAAAGCACTTTGATCTGGTTGGCGTTGTAATGGTGTCTTTTGTGACCGCCTTTGGTGGCGGAACCTTGCGAGATGTGCTTTTAGAGCGCAAACCATTTTTCTGGGCCGAGCAAGAGTTTTGGGTTTGGGCACTTATTGGCCTAGCGATCGCAATGCCGTTTTTCTTCCGCTCTCGTCACATTGAGCTCACGGAGCGGGCCATATTGGTCCCAGATGCCATTGGGCTTGGAATCTTTACCGCAGGTGGAACCCACATCGCACTGGAATTAGGCAGCAGCCCTTTGATTGCGGTCCTGATGGGTGTCATTACCGCTGTGGTTGGCGGAGTCTTTAGAGATGTCTTGGTGAACGA
>NZ_CBCHRQ010000028.1:0-15315 GCF_965064355.1 Aquiluna sp. | reverse complement strand
TTTGTCTCGATGATGATCCAGGAGCCAACCACCACTCGCTTGCTACCGCTTGAGGTAGTTGAGCAGCAGGCGGTTTCTGACCAAGAAGTCTTCCCACTTTACGAATTTGAGCCAGAGGCAGACAAGGTGCTAGACGCTTTGCTTCCGGTTTACATCGAAAACCGTATCTACAACGTCATGCTGCAGTCTGCTGCCGCCGAACATGCTGCCCGTCAGAAGGCCATGAAGAGCGCAACCGACAACGCAGACAAGTTGATTCTGAACTACACCCGCTTGGCAAACGCAGCACGTCAGGCAGAAATTACCCAGCAGATTTCGGAAATCGTTGGTGGAGCAGACGCTCTGCAGACGGTTGACGAGGACTAAGAGAAAGAAAGCACAATGGCCGAGAGCACTAAGACAGCAACGGGTCGAATCGCGCGCGTTACCGGACCGGTGGTTGACATCGAGTTTCCGCACGATGCGATCCCTGGAATCTACAACGCCCTGACCACCGAGGTCGCTTTTGGTGACCAGAAGTACACGCTTACCCTCGAGGTTGCGCAGCACCTTGGTGACGACCTAGTTCGTGCCATCGCGCTAAAGCCAACCGATGGTTTGGTTCGCGGTGCAGTGGTGACTGACACCGGTGCTCCGATCTCCGTCCCAGTTGGTGATGTCACCAAGGGTAAGGTTTTCAACGTTATCGGCGAGGTGCTAAACGCTGAGCCAGGCGAGAAGATTGAGATCACCGAGCGCTGGCCAATCCACCGCACCCCACCTGCTTTCGACCAGCTTGAGTCCAAGACTCAGATGTTCGAGACCGGTATCAAGGTCATCGACCTGCTAACCCCTTATGTACAGGGTGGAAAGATCGGTCTATTCGGTGGTGCCGGTGTTGGTAAGACCGTTTTGATCCAGGAAATGATTTACCGCGTGGCAGAAAACCACGATGGTGTGTCGGTATTCGCAGGTGTCGGTGAGCGTACTCGTGAGGGTAACGACCTAATCGAGGAAATGAAGGAAGCCGGCGTTATCGAGAAGACCGCACTGGTCTTCGGTCAGATGGATGAGCCACCTGGGACCCGTTTGCGCGTAGCGCTTTCTGCTCTAACCATGGCGGAGTACTTCCGCGATGTTCAGGGCCAAGACGTTTTGTTGTTCATCGACAACATCTTCCGCTTCACCCAGGCAGGTTCTGAGGTTTCCACACTGCTAGGCCGCATGCCATCAGCCGTTGGATACCAGCCAAACTTGGCTGACGAAATGGGTCTGTTGCAGGAGCGAATCACCTCTACCCGTGGTCACTCGATTACCTCGCTACAGGCAATCTATGTTCCAGCTGACGACTACACCGATCCAGCCCCAGCAACCACCTTCGCTCACCTGGATGCAACCACTGAGCTAAGCCGTGAGATCGCTGCCAAGGGTCTGTACCCAGCTGTGGACCCACTAACTTCGACCTCTCGAATCTTGAACCCTGCCTACATCTCGGTAGATCACTACGCGACCGCAATTCGCGTCAAGGCGATCTTGCAGAAGAACAAGGAACTTCAGGAAATCATCGCCATCTTGGGTGTTGAGGAGCTTTCCGAAGAGGACAAGATCACCGTGTCCCGTGCACGTCGTATCCAGCAGTTCCTATCGCAGAACACCTTCATGGCAACCAAGTTCACCTCGGTTCCAGGTTCGACTGTTCCGCTAAAGGACACCATCGAAGGCTTCTCCAAGATTGCCAACGGTGACCTGGACCACGTTCCAGAGCAGGCGTTCTTCAACTGTGGTGGTCTTGACGATGTTATGAAGGCATTTGACCGCATCCAGAAGGACCTGAAGTAGTGGCAAGAGAACTCAACGTAGACCTAGTCGCAGCAGATCGTAAGATCTGGTCCGGCAGCGCAACCATGGTGGTCGCCAAGACCTCCGAGGGTGAAATTGGTCTTCTCGCAGGTCACGAGCCAATGCTTGCCATCATGTCAGCGGGCCAAATCCGAATCACCCTTGCCGAGGGCAAGTCAGTGATCGCGGAGACCACCCAGGGCGGCTTCTTATCTATCGAGTCTGACACTGTCACCTTGGTGGTCAGGGACGCAACCCTAATTAGCTAATGCTTATTCTGCTGCCGCCGTCGGAAACTAAACGTTCCGGCGGCGTTGGCATTTCTATCGACAAAGCTGCCATTATTTGGGCTGCGCTCGACCCTGCGAGAGATGTCCTACTAAAGAAGCTTGCGACGCTCTCAAAGTCGAAGGCCAGGACCGTCAAAGCCTTGAAACTGGGTAAGAACCCGGATGCTGACATAGCTAGCTTGAAAGAACTGCTAACCGCGCCAACCATGCCAGCGGTCGAGCGATACGCCGGAACGCTCTATGACGCGCTTGGCTACCAATCTTTGTCAGCGAAGGGCAAGGAGCGAGCCAAAGAGAATCTTTTCATCCAGTCCGCATTGTTTGGACTCTTGCCTGCCACCGAGCAGATTCCCTACTACCGACTCTCAGCCACTAGCAGTCTGCCGGGGATTGATCTCAAAAAGCACTGGATAAAGGCCCACGTTGCAGTATGGCCAAGAATGCAAGGTCCAATCTTGGATTTGAGATCAAAGAGCTATGCGGCACTAAACCCAATTCCCGACCGCGAGCACTACACGGTTGAGGTATTGGATGAAACCTCCGGCAAGGCTCTAAATCACTTCAACAAGAAAGCCAAGGGAGTATTTGTGAGGGTCGCGCTTGAGCATGGGTTAGAAACGGTTGACCAAATACCGCAAATAGCAAAACTGGCAGGCCTTTCGGCCCGCCAGTCTGGATCAGTCATTGAACTTATTGTTCCAAGCGGCTTTTAGCCGTCTTTGGTGGTGACGCCAGGCTCAATCATTGGAGTAACTTCCTCATACTTCGGAAGCTCAATCACGCCATCCTCCAAGCTAATGATCGAGTCAAACCAACCTTGGTCGTTGTAGAGCAGGTGCCCTGGCACTAGCCAGAAGCCTCCAGCGGCATCCCAAACTCCGAGCATTGCTGATTCAGATTTGTTGATCTTTAGGTCGACAACCTTTGGTTCTGGGTTCTCTTCCGGAGCAGCGCCCTCGCCTGGCAGCGGCTCCACGATTGTTTCAGAGCCAACAACAGGGTCCACGCTAACTCTTGATGAGATTGCGGTGCTGTTGTAGTAGCTCGATGGGGCAGAGCCGTACCAGCGACCCTCCTTGATGCGAGAAACCGCATCGTTGGCGGAGATGGTCTTGAACTCGCCACGATCTACCAGCTTGAAGCTGTGACCGGAGGCATTAGCTAGGTTTCCCCACGCATCCCAACCCACAGAAACGCTTACTGGAAGAGCTTGGCCGTCCAAGGTTAGGTCTGCATAGGCATAGCCACCCCACTCGTCGCGTGAAACCTTGAAGTCGCTTGCAGCGATGTCAGTCCCAAGAGACGCAAAGAGCTTGGCAGCGTATTTCGCCATTTCTTCTTTTGAAGGAACCAGCTCAGGCTGAGGCTTTGGCTGTTCGCAAGTCTCTGGCGAAGTACCGTCATCTTTGGTTTCACTTGGAGTCGCGCTACAAGCCCAAAGCGATGAGTCCCAGCTTGAGAAGTACCAAGCGCCGGTGCCGGCCCAGTAAACGTTTAGGTAAGACTCGACACCAGATTCGGACTTACTCTGAACCGTGAAACTTGGAGCCAAATCGGTGGACCACTCGTCTTTTTTGATCTCGCCCTGAATCTTGAACTCCTTCATCAGCGATGCCATTAGGCCCTCAGCGGTTCCAACCAGCTCCGCCTGATAAATGTGGCCCTTACCGGTTGAATCACTAAGTCCATCCGCGATGTAGTTGTACTGCACGTAACCAGGCCAAATCATGCCGACCTTGGCATCAGCCGGGGCAGATTCTGCGCTGGCGAGAGTCTGGCCACCTTGAGTGCCAATGCCCATCGTGAATAGTGGCTGCGGTGCAAACGCGCTTGGTAGCACAAATGCTCCCACCAAGGCCAGGGATGCAGCCGCAAAAGATCCAAGACCTAGGCGAACGCTGGTGAATCCAAATACGCGCTTTGGCTTGGCCTTGGCTGCCTGCGCAACCAGGTAATCCGGAAGTTTCGCACCTTCGGTCGAGATCGAGTTTGAGATGCGGTTTCTAAGTTCTTCGTTTTCGTTCATATCCATGATGTGTAGTAAGCCTCTAGTTATTTTCAGAATTCAATAGCTGGGTAAGTTTTGCTTTGGCGCGAGACAGTGAGATAGCGCAGGCATTCTCGCTTTTTTCTAGCGCTACGGCCAGCTGCTTTGGCTCTAGACCTTCAAATGCCCACAGTGCAAGTATTTCCTGCTCCTTAGAAGTCAATGCCTTCCAAGCCTCCGCCAGCTCCAAATCAGCAAGCGCTATCGACTCGGCACTCGGAGCGGATTGCGGCTCTTGCAGGGTTGCAAAAATCGCCTGCCTGCCCTGTTGCTTGCGGTTGTGATTAGAGATCAGATAGCGAGCCGACTTGTACAGCCAGGGAAGCTCTAATCCCTTCGGGATGCTGTCTTTCTTTTGCCAGGCCAGCGCAAATAGATCTGCGGCTAAGTCCTCAACATCCTCTGATTTGGTTCGTCTTGCGATAAACCGTGATGCTTCAGGCAGGTAAGCCCTGAAGATGTCGTTAAATTCTTGCTCAGTCATTTCTCTCCCATCTAGCCAATGTAATAGCGATGCGAATCTTTTCAGTCTCTTCTGAAGCATCCCGGGGCGTGGTCTTTTACCAAGCCGGATGATTGCATCAGGGCATACATGGTGGTTGGACCTACAAAACTAAATCCCAATTTACGCAGCGCCTTGCTCAGAGCGATTGATTCTTCGCTGGTGGCAAGCCAGGTGAAGTTGGATTCTGGAGTTTGTCGAGTCTTAGGAGCGAATGACCAGATCAAACTGGTGAGGTCTATCCCTTTATCCAGCACTAAGTTGGCATTGTTAATCGCAGAGATGATTTTGGCCCGATTCCTAATGATCTCAGGGTTTAGCATCAGTTCCTCGATTTTGTTGGCATCGAACTTTGCAACTTTTTTGATCTCAAAGTTTTCGAATGCTCGTCTAAAACCTTCGCGTCTTTTCAGGATGGTGATCCAGCTCAGCCCAGCCTGAAATCCCTCAAGGCAGATTGCCTCAAAGAGCTCTCGCTGACCACGGCCCTCTTGCCCCCACTCGTTGTCGTGGTAGCGAATGTAGATCTCATCATCTGTAACCCAGGAACAACGGGTCAACCCATCAGCGTGAATGCGGGTGTGGGTCACTCTGAATACTCGATCTTCTCAAGCCCTAGAAGTTTGCGTTTGGTTGGAATGCCATCGCCACCTGAGTATCCGGTGATCTTGCCGCTGGTTCCCATGACGCGATGGCATGGGACGATCAGGGGGATTGGGTTTGCTCCAACCGCTGCACCAACCGCACGGGAGGCCTTTGGTCTTCCGATTCTTCGAGCAATCTCACCGTAACTGAGCGTTTGACCGTGCTTGATCTTTGAAATCTCAGCCCAAACAGCGAGTTGAAACTCAGTGCCCGAGAGATCTAGTTGACCCTGGTAGTCCGCTTGGTTTCCTGCAAAGTAGTCCGTAATCCATTTGATTGCTTTATCAACCTGGGCCTGGGCTTTAGCGCTGGTTGTGAAGTCCAAACGCTTGGCATCTCCCATCAAGAAGGCCAGCTCAACCACAGCGTTATCGCTTGCTGAAATAGCCAGGCGACCGATCGGAGTTTTTACTACTTTGGTGCAACCAATTTCTGTAACCATGGCTCAAGTATCTCGAATTGAGATGTCATTTTTAGTTCTTATTCCATCTGCTGTGGAAAAGAGTTATCCACAGAAACTTCATTCGAACCCCAGCAGGTGAACTAGGTGGGCAATGTGTAGGCATGCAAAGCAATCTCATCACCAAACTGCAGCAACTTTTCTCGGTCAAACGGTTATCGGCGGGTCCCGAATTGCAAGTTGCCCAGCCCACGCCTTCATACCTGCCTGCCTCACTAGGGGTAGATCAACTTGGCGTGCCAGTTGACAACCCGCTTCGAGCTTTCTTTGGGCACTGCATGATCTTGGGCGCAACGGGGACCGGAAAGACAAGTTTGGTAAAAACCTTATTGAGTGATCTTGATTGTCAGGTGCTTTGGTTACCCGATGCAGAGGTTCAAACCAGTGTCCTGAGGGATGCCATTTGCCAACAGCAGCGCTTTGAGCTACCTGTGCTTTTGGTGGTGGATGACACGCACTTGTTTGCTGAGCACATGGAACTTCTCGAGCTTGTGGCAAGAGATGGACGAAAATCGAACATCTTCCTTTTACTCACCGCTCAACTGCTATCTGATGTGCCGCAAGCAGTCTGGCAAAATTGCCAGATTCGGTTCGCTATCGGCCACGAAGCCAGAAAACAGTTGAATGCTGCAAGCGATGAACATCTAGCCGCTTATGTGGCGCACTTTAGCTGGCCCGGCAAGCAGGGGCTAATTCGTATTGCAGAATCAAAATTGGAAAACAAGGAGCTTCCAGATCAGGGCAACCCTTTGCTTAGACGCGCTTCCACGCCTCAGTTAGCACCTTACGTAGAATCTGCTCCAGCTCGTCAAACTCCTTTGGACCAATGGTCAATGGAGGAGCTAGCTGAACCACAGGGTCTCCACGATCGTCAGCTCGGCAATACAGGCCTGCCTCATAGAACGCGCTATTCAAGAACCCTCTAAGAAGCTTCTCAGACTCTTCCTTGGCGAAGGTTTCACGAGTTTTCTGGTTCTTGACCAGCTCGATGGCGAAGAAGTAGCCATCGCCACGGACATCGCCAACAATTGGAAGGTCGTAGAGCTTTTCTAGGGTCTTACGGAAGATTGGGGAATTGGTGCGAACGTTGTCCACCAACTTTTCACGGTCATAGATGTCGAGGTTTGCAAGTGCTACAGCGCAGGCAACCGGGTGGGCGGCAAAGGTGTAACCGTGCGGGAAGATTGTGGTTCCCTCGGTGAATGGCTCAAAATACTTTTCCTTGAGGAACAATGCGCCAAGTGGTTGCGTTCCAGAGGTGATTGCTTTCGCGGTGATCATCATGTCTGGCTGAATGCCGTAGCGGTCGCAGGCAAACATCTCACCAGAGCGGCCAAAGCCAGTAATGGTCTCGTCGGCCACAAAGATCACGTCGTACTTATCGCAGATCTCACGAACGCGCTTGAAGTAGCTCGGGTGAGCGGTGAAACAGCCACCGGAGTTTTGGATTGGCTCAACATAAAAGGCGGCAACGGTGTCTGGCCCCTCCATCAAGATGGCTTCTTCGATGCGGTTAGCGGCCCAAATGCCGAATTCTTCCTCGGAAGTGAATCGGTCCCTAGCTCGGTACCAGTTGGTGTTTGGTACGCGAATGGTTGATGGCACTAACGGCTCAAACATTGCCTTCATGGCAGCGATACCGGTGATCGATAGAGCTCCGTGGCTAGTGCCGTGGTATGCGGTCATGCGAGAGATGACCTTGGTCTTGGTTGACTTGCCCTTGAGCTTGTAGTACTGCTTGGCAATCTTCCAGGCGGTCTCAACCGCCTCACCACCACCGGTGGTGAAGAAGATGCGGTTTAGATCTTTAGGTGCATAGCTCAATAGTCGTTCTGCAAGCTCAATCGCGCGCGGGTGGGCGTATGCCCATAGCGGCATGAAGTCCAGCTCCATCATCTGCTTGGCGGCCGCGTCGGCAAGTTCCTGGTGGCCGTGACCGGCATTTACCGCGAATAGACCACTTAGGCCATCAATAACCTTGTTGCCCTTGGAGTCCCAGAGGTAGTGCCCCTCACCTCTGGTGATGATGGTCATGTCTTTGGTCAGGTAGGGGGAGTGGCGAGTGAAGTGCATCCAAAGGTGATCCTTGGCACTGCGCTGCAGTTCCTTGTCGCCGTAAGCCTCTCCTCTGCTCATTGCTTCGAAGAGCTTGAGGTCGCGGCGCTCGCCGGATTCGGACTTCTTGGATTTCTTCTTGCCGAGTAGGCCTAGGAGACCTTTGGACTTCTTGGGTGCCATTGCTATCACTCTTAACTTCGTCGTTAGTTGGCTAGAAAGATGCTATCGGGTTCCCCAGCTATAGAACTGCTTGTGAAGCTTGAGATAGACAAATGTCTCGGAGGAAATCACTCCTGGTAGCGACCGGATTTTGTCGTTTAGCAACTGAATCAGGTCTTCGTCATCCTCGCAAACCACCTCGACCAAAACATCGAAGCTTCCTGCAGTGAGCACCACATAGTCAACCGAATCAAACTCGGTAAGTTGCTTTGCAACCTCGGAGGCGTTTCCCATGCACTTGATTCCGATCATGGCCTGGCGACTAAAGCCAAGCTTCATCGGGTCGGTAACGGCGACCACCTGCATCACTCCGGACTCGGTTAGTTTTTGAACGCGCTGACGCACAGCGGCTTCGGAAAGACCCACGACCTTGCCGATCTCGGAGTATGACTTCCGGCCGTCTATTTGCAGTTGCTCAATAATCTTTTTGGACACATCATCCAGCTGAGAGCGGCTAGCTCTTTCCATTCTTGCCATTGCAGAAGTATTGCCCAACGAGGTGCCATAGACGATGGATTTCGCAACTAATTTGTCAAATAGTTACGAATTCAGTCGAGTTTCAAAACTAGGCTGTCGAAATGCCCCCTGCGGGTTTAGAGTCGAGACATTACTAGCTCAATGAGGAGTTTCGCGTGTCAGTGAAGCAATTGAAAAACTTTGTCGGTGGCAAGTACGTTGCCGCATCTTCTGGTGAAGTCAGCGATGTCATTAACCCATCAACTGGGCAGGTCTATGCCCACGCTCCGGTATCCAGCGAGCAGGATGTAGCCGCTGCCTATCAGGTTGCCCAGGCCGCTTTTGAAGAGTGGGGCCAAACCACACCATCTGAGCGCCAGCTGGCGCTGTTTCGAATTGCCGATGCCCTAGAGGCTCGCGCCAAGGAGGCAGCCGAGGTTGAGTCCGAGAACACGGGTAAGCCACTTTCCACCCTCGTGGATTACGAGATCATGCCTTCGGTGGATCAGATTCGCTTCTTCGCGGGTGCTGCCCGAAACCTAGAGGGCCGCTCCGCAGGAGAGTATCTTCGCGATCACACCTCAATGATTCGCCGCGAGCCAATTGGTGTCATCGGTCAGGTCACTCCATGGAACTATCCGCTGAATATGGCGACCTGGAAGTTTGCCCCTGCGATCGCAGCCGGAAACACCATCGTGCTAAAGCCATCGGACACCACCCCGGCTTCCACTTTGCTACTTGCAGAAATCGCAGCAGAGTTTTTGCCTGCCGGTGTTTTCAATGTGGTTACCGGTAACCGCGACACTGGTCGATCAATGATCGAAAATCGCATCCCTCAGATGGTGTCGATTACGGGAAGCGTTCGTGCCGGCATGGAGGTCGCCAAGAGTGCATCCTCAGACCTCAAGCGAGTCCACCTTGAGCTAGGTGGCAAGGCTCCGGTAATCGTGTTTGCAGATGCTGACTTTGCTAAGACTGCAGCTGGCATTGTTGCCGCTGGCTTCTTCAACGCAGGTCAAGACTGCACCGCAGCCACCAGGTTGCTGGTGCAGGAATCTGCCTACGACGAGTTCATGCCATACCTATTGGCAGAGGTGAAGGCCAGCGCGAAGGTTGGCAAGCCTTCTGAGGAAGACATTCTGTTTGGACCGGTAAACAACGCCGGCCAGCTTGCTCGAGTTAAGGGCTTTATCGATCGTCTACCAGATCACGCCAGAATCGAAGCCGGTGGTAACCAAATCGGTACCGAGGGTTACTTCTTTGAGCCAACTGTTCTTTCTGGCTTCAAGCAGACCGATGAGCACATTCAAGAGGAAATCTTTGGACCGGTTATCACCGTTCAGAAGTTCTCCGATGATGCTCAGGCTCTGAAGTGGGCAAATGACGTTCAGTACGGCCTAGCCGCTTCGGTTTGGACCACCAACCACTCTCGTGCAATGCGCTTTGCAAAGCACTTGGACTTCGGTGCGGTTTGGATCAACACCCACATCCCATTGGTTGCAGAAATGCCGCACGGTGGCTTCAAGCACTCTGGCTACGGCAAGGATTTGTCCCAGTACGGCTTTGAGGATTACACCCGAATCAAGCACGTCATGAGCTACATCGGAGACTGAGGATAGAAATTTATTTTCTTGGTCCTAAAAGTTAAAGTTTTGTGCCAAACTTGGGCTTGCTTCGGTTTCCCGGTAGCAATGTTCATGTTGGTTATTACTCACCACTGGATTGAAATCCGTGGACTAAGGAGATTGCAATGAAGGAAGGTCTACCTCAGGACCCAATGATGCGTCAGCTCGTGCAAATGGCACGTGGCAAGATGCTTTCTCGTCGCGCTACCCTTTTGGGTATCGGTGGCACCGCCGCCGTTCTGTCTTTGGCCTCTTGTGCCGCTGACGCCAAGAGTGAGTTGACACCAGCAACTGATCTTTCTGACAGTGAAAAAGTTTTGGTTTGGCACAACTGGCCGCTTTACATGGATGGCGAGGATGACGCCTCCTACCCGACTCTAAACCGCTTCATGGACCAGACCGGCATCACCGTCGAGTACATGATGGAAATCGACGACAACGACACCTGGTACGCCAAGGTCAAGGACCAGCTGGCTTTGGGCACTGACCCAGGGTTCGATGTGGCCTGCCCAACCAACTGGTTGGTAAACCGCATGATCGGTCTTGGCTACCTTCAGACTCTTGACAGCGCAAACATGCCAAACAAGGTCGCAAACCTAGCCCCTGCTTACCTAGGCGACGCCAATGACCCAGAGCGCACGATCTCGGTTCCTTACCAGGGCATCATCGGCGGCATTGTTTACAACAAGAAGATGTACAAGGAAGCAACCGGCAAGGATGCCCCAACCTCACTAGCTGATGTTTGGGCTCCTGAGCTAAAGGGACGTGTTGGCCTAATCTCCGAGATGCGTGACTCTGTGGGCCTAACCCTATTGAGCCAGGGCATCGACATCACCAGCGACGCATCTCTAACCGAGGATGCGTTCAACGCAGCGGTTGAGTTCATTGCTGCTCAGGTTTCTTCCGGTCAGATCTTCAACATCAAGGGCAACTCCTACGGTGAAGACCTAACCAACGGCAACATCATCGTGGCATTGGCATGGTCGGGAGACACCACAATCTTGAACGCTGAGGTTGGCGAAGAGCGCTTTGGTTTCGTTGTCCCAGACACCGGTTCAACCATCTCCTCTGACTCCTTCGTTGTTCCTATGGGCTCGGCTCACAAGAAGAACGCTGAAGCGCTAATCAACTACTACTACGACCCAGTAAACGCTGCTGAGTTGGCTGCCTACGTGAACTACGTAACTCCAGTGGTTGGCGCTAAGGAAGAGATGCTAAAGACCGACCCTGCGTTGGCCGAGAACCCATTGATCTTCCCGTCCGAGGAATTCCTTGCAAATGTCTTTGCCTTCCGCGCTCTAACCGGACAGGAAGAGCAGCGCTTCGCAACTGCGTGGCAAAACGTTTTGCTAGGCGCCTAGGTGGCAACAGAGTTCGTAGCTAGAGGTCAAGACCTAGAGCTAGTTGGCATTCACAAAGAGTTCCCTGGTTTCACAGCCATTGAGAACCTTGACCTAAAGATCCCAGCCGGTGAGTTTTTCGCACTGCTTGGACCTTCGGGTTGTGGCAAGACCACCACTTTGAGAATCGTGGCGGGATTGGACGAAGCCTCTCGCGGCAAGGTGCTAATTGGAGGCAAGGACGTAACTGCCTTCAAGCCTCACGAGCGTCCAGTGAACACTGTGTTCCAGAGCTACGCGCTGTTTCCTCACATGTCCGTTTTGGAGAATGTAGCGTTTGGACTTCGTCAGCGCAAGATTTCCGATCCGCTTGCCAAGGCAACCGAGGCCTTGCAGCTGGTTGAACTAGAGCACCTGGCTCTTCGCAAGCCACAGCAGCTTTCCGGCGGTCAGCAGCAGCGTGTTGCACTAGCTCGCGCATTGGTAAACCGCCCAGCGCTACTACTTTTGGATGAGCCACTTGGCGCACTGGATCTAAAGCTTCGTCGTCAGATGCAGGTTGAGCTAAAAGCCATTCAAATGGAAGTCGGCCTTACCTTCTTGCACGTCACCCACGACCAGGAAGAAGCCATGGACATGGCTGACACCGTAGCGGTTATGAACAAGGGTGAGATTGAGCAGATGGGTGCCCCAGAGGCCCTCTACGACCGCCCAAAGACCGCATTCGTTGCAAGGTTCCTAGGACAGTCCAACATCTTTGTTGGAGACGTGGTTGAGGAAAACGATCACAGCATTTCGATTAGCTGTAACGGTCAAAGAATTGCCGCTCCGAAAAAGCGTTCCGAGAAGCACAGCGGCAAGGTTGCTCTGGGTGTGCGCCCAGAGAAGGCAACCTTCCACGAGGATAAGCCTGACCTAGATTCCAATCACAACCTGGTGGGTCCCGGTGAGATCATCGACATCCGCTTCACCGGAGTTTCCAACCAGTACCTAATCGATGTTCCAGGCTTTGGTGACATCACTGTCTTTGCTCAGAATGTTGGCAAGAGCCCAGTGGTTGAACTTGGTGCTCATGTTTGGGTGAGCTGGAAGGTCGAGCACGCGTTTGGTCTAAGTGATCTGCCTCTCAAGGCAGATAACGACGAGGCGTAAAGCCCGTGGCATTCGTAGCGCTCGGTCAGGGTTCAGCAGGTACTTCTTCCGCACCAACTAAGGCATCCAAGGTCGCCTTTATCTTGTTGGCACCGGGCATGATCTACCTCGGGTTGTTCTTTCTTACCCCGCTGGTTTCGCTGGTAATCACATCGCTAAAGACCGCCTCATTTTCCGGCGAAATTGGTATGTATGACTACGGATTCCAGGTTTCGAACTATGCCTACGCGCTAGAGCAGTACTTTCCTCAAATCACCCGAAGCTTCATCTATGCGCTGATCGCTACCCTGATGGCACTTCTGATTAGCTACCCGATTGCTTACTTCATTGGCGTTAAGGCTCGCTCCAAGCCGATCCTGCAGGCGTTTTTGCTGACCTTGGTGATCGCGCCATTCTTCATCAGCTTTTTGCTTCGCACCTTTGCCTGGAAGCAGATCTTCTCCAACGAATCTCCGGCTACACAGTTCCTGCAGTCAATTGGCGTGCTGGCTCCAGACCAGTATGTAATAGGCAGCAGCTTTGCGGTTATCGCAGGTTTGACATACAACTTCATTCCTTTTATGACCCTGCCGATCTACACCTCGCTTGAGCGCCTAGACACTCGATTGGTTGAGGCCGGGTCGGATCTTTATGCCACTCCAGCTCAAACCTTCTGGAAGGTGACTTTCCCGCTCTCGCTACCGGGAGTCATCTCGGGAACTCTTTTGACTTTCATCCCTATCTCGGGTGACTATGTTTCGGCATCCAGAGACTTCCTAGGTGGTTCTGACACCGCGATGATCGGAAACGTGGTTGAGGCGAACTTCTTCCGCATCCAGGATTACCCGACCGCCTCTGCGCTCTCGGTAATGCTGATGGCTGCCATTGTGGTTTTGGTTTCGGTCTACGTTCGAAAGAGTGGAACGGAGGAGCTACTGTGAAATTTTCACTGGGAAAGTGGCTTCTTCCGACCTATGTCACCTTGGCGTTTATCTTCACGATGATTCCGATTGCCTACACCTTTGTTTTCTCGTTCAACAAGGTAGAAAAATCTAATATCGCCTGGAAAGAGTTCACCTTTGACAACTGGCTAAACATGTGTGAACAGCCGGTGGTTTGTGAAGCTTTTGGTAATTCGTTGGCGATTGCGGTTATCTCAACCCTGATCTCCACAGCGCTTGGAACTGCAATTGCAATCGCACTGGGTCGCTATAAGTTCAAAGGACGCGCGGCGACCAACCTGCTTTTGTTCTTGCCAATGGCAACCCCTGAGGTTGTTATGGGTGCTGGCCTTGCGGCTCAGTTCCTAAACGTTGGTATCTCTAAGGGCTTCTGGACCATCGTGGTGGCCCACGTTATGTTCACATTGAGCTTCGTGGTGGTAACCGTAAAGGCCAGAGTGGCAACTCTTGACCCAAGGCTTGAAGAGGCTGGTCGCGATCTCTACGCAAACGCTTCATCGGTGTTCTGGAGAATTACCTTCCCACTTTTGTTGCCTGGCATCATGGCCGCGGCAATGCTTTCGTTCGCATTGAGTTTCGATGACTTCATCATCACCCAGTTCAACTCAGG
This sequence comes from Aquiluna sp., assembly GCF_965064355.1. Classification (NCBI taxonomy): domain Bacteria; kingdom Bacillati; phylum Actinomycetota; class Actinomycetes; order Micrococcales; family Microbacteriaceae; genus Aquiluna; species Aquiluna sp. The sequence goes on along the minus strand of NZ_CBCHRQ010000028.1, from coordinate 1,152 downwards.
ACCTGAGACTACGTTCCCTAAGTTCGTCTATACGGCGGCAGCTCGTGGAATCCCACCTGAGGCCAACGTCATTGGATCACTGGTGTTTATCGTGGCAATCGCAATCGTGATGATTGTTCAGGTGCGCTCTTCGCTGAAGGCTAAGAAGCTTCGCGCTTAGAGGTATAGCGACTCAACAGCATCGCGGAAGTGCGCGTTGTGGTGCTCAGCATCTTTCTCATTCGACGCTGGCGAGAACAAGACCATGTTGTGGAATGGCGTCATCAAAATACCTCGGTTGATCGCGTGCAGCTGCAGGTACTGCTGCAACTCGAAGTCATCCGCATCAGCTGCCTGTCGGCCGTTGAGCGGCGCTTCCGACCTAAAGCTGTATTCGCCTCGGCAACCAATTCGTGAGACTTGCCAGGGCAAGTTGTACTCGTCAATGACCGACTGAATGTTCTGTGTCCAAATTTTGGCTAGTGCCTCCATGCGGACAAAGGCCTCAGGGGTCAAAACCTCACTTAGGGTGGCGCGAACTGCCGCCATCGAAAGAGCATTTCCAGCCAAGGTGCCGCCAACTCCACCGACGTCAATGGACTCTAGGTTGGTGGAGATTGCAATTCGGTTGGCCAGCTTCTCGGTTAGGCCGAATGCTCCAACCGGAACTCCGCCACCGATTGTCTTGCCCAGGACCACAACATCGGGATGCAGGTCGTATTGCCTCGTCATTCCGCCGGTACCCGCAGAGATGGTGTGGGTTTCATCCAAAATCCAGATCACGTCATACTTCTGGCATAGTGCCTGCATGCCCTCTAGGTAGCCAGGCTCTGGCAGCACGATTCCGATATTGGTGAGCGCAGGCTCCATAAGCATCGCTGCTACTTCACCGCTGGCAAATGCTTTTTCGGCAGCCTCGAGATCATTGAATGGAATAACGACCGTGGTCTGGTTTGGGTGAACTGGCATTCCGATGTTGTCATGACGAGGAACGGTGTTGCCGTTATCGTCCAGCACTGCAAAGGTTTCGTCCACGGTCCCGTGGTAGCAGTAGTCGTGGACAGCAATCTTCTGTCGCCCGGTCACGTGACGGGCGTAGCGTAAAATGTGACGGTTGGCGTCGGTTGCGGTGAGGGTGAACTGCCACTTTGGCATACCAAAGCGCTCTGCCAA